>JBDREV010000126.1:0-9679 GCA_043819375.1 Candidatus Woesearchaeota archaeon | reverse complement strand
TATTCTCCAATCAGATATTCATTACAATCACAGGATCTTTTGTTTTTTAATGTTATCCAAAATTGGCAGTAATAGATATCTCCACTTACCGTCTTCTTACAATCCCCAATCAGTTCATCGATGATGGGGAAAGGTTCGTCGGGTACAGGATTATCCAATTTCAATATTAGTTTTTTCCCGTTCATATCAGCGATAAATTCGGCATCATTATCTCCTAACCCATTTGGCACTTCAAATAAGAGGAGCCCTTCTTGACCTGTCTCCGGAAAATATTTGTATGTAGTTTTCTTGAAATTATAAAAATTCCATGTACCTGAATATACTGGTGTTACATTAACTCCCCGGTACTGAATCATGAACTTAGTGGTTAAAGGCAATGGAATATCTCCCACATTTTTTGAGGTCACATAAATCCATAGGAATTTGGCACCTTCTTGGGGATTTTTGTAACCGCACTTGGGAGTGAATCCCCAACTTAAAACCTCTAAAGAGATATTATCATTCACCACTTCCTCATTTAATGATATTTCTGTCATCCCTTTAGGCAACAGTTTAGGTACTTCTTTGACAGCCTCTCCAGTAGCGTTTTCTGAAGCACAGCCCCAGATTGATATTAAACCAAACAAGATTAAAACAGTCAAAATTTTTTTCATTTTTTTCCTCCTAGATTCCGATATATTCATGCAAGTAATCTATCATCCTCTGGATGGTCTCTCTGCTTTTCATGAAGGCCTTTCCCACCACTTCCAGCACCACGCTCTGAGGCGGCTCTTCTGGGAGGGGTGCAGGCACTTCTTCTGCAATCTCTTCTTTCACAACCTGTTGGGGTTCTTCCGCTGAGGGTGGAGCAGCTGCTGCCGGCAAAGTGACTTTATGCTCAAAGCTGCTGGCGCTTCTGGTGGGAACAGTGTAGATTGGCTCAGTGTTAGTCTCTTCAACTGTCTTATGGTTGATGCCACCTCCTATGGGGGCTGGAGGAGGATTCTGCACATCAAAATTGAAGCTTCTGATAGTCTGATTATAGCCGTCACTCACTGCCAGATTGATCCAGTAATCTTTGCCGATATCTTCTGCTGTCGCTTGGTAGACAAATTCACATCTCTGGCCTTTCTCGATCTCTGTGCAGGTTTTACTGATGCTGTCAGCAAGATAATTTCCAGAAGAGTTAATTATCAGATTATCATTATCCAAATCATGTGCTGTTATAGTTATCAGAAGATTATCCTCTCCTTGTACACTGATATCTTTGGGACATTCTACTCCCATATAATTGTTAGAGTCACATCTGATTGAGTTAATGATTGGGATCTTGTTTTCTATCTTGAAGTCAACTGTCATCCAAGACAAGGCATCTACAGACCCCGTTTCTAAACTCCCCCCATGACATCTATAATTATTTTCGTAGCTTGGGTTACACTGGTTAACTCCACAAAATAGACCCATATTTTGTTGGTTAATAACATTACATTCATCACATCCATACCATATTTTTGAAATGAAAGTTACATTCTTGTTTCTTGGGAAATCAGCAGGTCTTTCCCAACGCAATAGTACATTCTCTTCTTCGGCAGCCCCGAGATTTATGGGTTTTGGTACTAAGTCATAATCACAGCCCATGAAATCTTCAGAAAGAACTGTCCCCCCAACCCAAACTCTGCTGGTTAAAGGATCAATACTGAAGTAATTTTTGACATTCACTTTGAATACTATTTCTTCAGTGTTGTCAATTACAGAAATATTGTTAATGAAGGCAAAAGGATGAGTAAATGCATCCCATAAACTAGAACCACAAACAAAGAATTGGCCATTTCTTAAACCACACTCTTCACCATATAATGCATCTGCATAGGATTCGGGATCAGTAACCATATCTAAAACTTCACTATAACCTTCCCACATAGCATTTTCAAAATATAATCCACAATTTAATAATTCCTCTGGATCTAAAGACTCATTTTCATTTATCTCACATGTAATCTGAGAAGGATCGACTTCTATCAATTCCCAGAAAAGATTACCAGTCACTCCATATAAATCTTTACTTACTTTCATTATTCCTGCAATAAAAGTAGGTGGAAAGCTTAGGACTAAATAATGAGTAAAAGACAAAACAACAAATTTTTCTGAGGCGATATTTCCATCACTTTCTTCAAATGCGTAGTAAACAGCGAAGGCAGCATTTATTCCTTTTTCAAATAATTCTGCTTTAGTTCTTATTAAATCATCTGTGTTATAAATTATTTTATCTACTCTGTCTTGTGCTAATCTAGTATCTTCTGTAACAAGAAAGACTACATCCTCAGTACCATCGGTATTTTGAATCAATAATTTCAAATGTGCTTTGTCCAATGTCTGATATAAGTAATGATCATATAACACTTTGAATTGCCAAGGGTCAATCATAATTAAGCTATAAACATCTGCTCCTGTATTTACTCCCCATCCTAATATGCCTAGTAGCAAATCGGTGGATTCTTCTTCTGAAAGATTAAAAAAAACTTGGTTTACTCCTTGTTGTTTAATTAGCTCTTCAGCAATAGGAAGAAACACTGAAACAGGCATAATCACTGTTTTTCCTTCTAGTTGGCTGAAATCAAAAGAAGCGATGCAGCTGCCTTCCACACAGCTTTCTCCATCCCCGCAAACATTTCCGCAACTTCCACAATTATCTGAATCGCTGCTCAAATCAATCTCACAGCCATTGCTCCAATTTTTATCACAACTATCATATCCTCCTTCACAAGCAAGTTTATTTTCGTTCAAATCACAGAACGCATTATTCCCTGCAGTGGTAAGACTGCTCCAAGAACAAAGGTTGTTCAAATAACCCAAGGTTTGATTATCTTTGCATTTCCATCCTTCATTACAAGCACCCACACACTCCTTCTTCCCCAAAGTCACAAACCAATCCACCATCACAAGCATCATCTTTAGTATTAGCATCACAGTCATTGTCTATTCCATCACAGAGGATCTCCTGCGGAGGCTGAGGACAGGAAGCTACACAGAGCAGACTATTCCCACAAGAATTTCCATCGTAAGCACAGCTGATCTTTTGATTTACAGCTTCATCATTGTCATTGCAGTCGTTCTGGCAGATAGTCACCCCATCTTTATCGCTATCAGGACATACTGCCTTCACACTGAAGGATTTGGTAGAAGTGCAGCTTTCCGTACCTAAACAAGGCTCAACCTTAGCCTCAAAAGTATAGCTGCCCTGCCAGCCGGAACCGATCTTAGAGATAAAATTAAGAGTTTTCAGACTGCCCACCAACCCCTTGCTATCAACTGTCTGATCCAGGAAAGAAGTAGAATCCACTATTTTCTGGCTGGCATCATAAATCTTGAAGTAGGCATTGAATTTACCTACACCTCCATTGTCACGTGCCAAGATCTGGTAGGTGATCTGTTCTTCTGGATCAAAGGAAGAAGCTAGTCCCAAATCATCATAGATTTCAATCTCTTTGATTCCAACATCAACTTTCTTTTCGCAGCTATTTTTATTGGTGTCACAATAAGAGTCACTTCCACAAGCTTTAGGGGTATTAGCCCAACTGCAGTCACTGTTCTTATAATCCAAACCACTGCCGTCCTTACAGTACCATCCGGAATCACAAAGTACTGCCTTGTTCCCGTAAACTTTGAAAGTAAAATCCTTACTGCTTTCCACAAAATTTCCATCAGTTGATTTTCCGTCAGTATAAACATCACTGGTAGACCTTTCCCAAGATAAAGCGGCATTGTTTTTCAGTGCATACCCCCGATAGAGAACCACAATTTTATAGCTTTCTCCAGGCATTACTGCTACTGGGCTGCTGAAAGAAATATCTTGCCAGCCAAAAGAATTGAAGGACAAACCACACAAAGGAAGATCATTTTTAGAAGCAATTACACTATCTTTGGAATTCCTGATCTGCAAGTCAAATTTTTCACTGTTTCCCCAGCAGACATTCATCGTGTCAATCACTTTCAGCCTTAAAGATAGTTTAGTGATCTCACCGATAGAACTCACTTTAAAAGTTTGCATCGCAAACCGATGCTTATCTACGGTGTTGCTCTGGTCTGCATAATAGAAATAATAAGCTTCTCCTCCTGACGTCTGCTCTTTTTCCAGAAGGGCTGCCGAAGCTAAAGCAGCACAAGCTAAAATAATCAAGATAACTATATTTAGGTATGTTTTGGTTTTCATGTTTGCCCCATCCACCCAATTTTTTACAGAAATACTAACTCCTTATACTATGTAATGTACTACGCAATCATAATATAAAAAGCTTATTTATCAAAAATTAGACAGATACACCAAAGATATACAAAAAATTTATAAAAACCTAGACATTTGTTTCATTTATGCTTAAAATAGATGAAATTGACCTAAAGATCATTGATGTACTCAAAGAAAACTGCCGTCTTTCCACTAGAAAGATCGCCAAAAAGACCCTAGTTCCTATCGCCACAGTCTATAATCGCATCAAGAAACTAGAAGCAGAAAGAGTCATCAAAAAATATTCTGTTGTAATTGATAATAAAAAAGTGGATAAACCCCTAGCTGCCCATATCTTGATTAATTATGATATCTCTAGGTGGGGGAAAGAATCAAAGGAAAGATTGAGGAACGAATTAAAAAAACATCTCACTACATTAAAAGGTGTGGAAACAGTAGACTACATCACTGGCAGATTTGATATCCATCTCAAAGTGAGGGTGAAAGATATGGATGAATTAAATGGACTCCTTCTTGATAATCTTAGAAACATCCCCGGAATAGGACAGACTGAATCTTTTTTCGTTTTAGAAGAAGTAAAATAGAAAACCATAAATAAAGCTTGTTTTTCTAGATTAAAATGAAAAAACGTATCGCTATCATCCATCAAGAGAAGTGCCATCCGGTAGAATGCGGCAATTATCTCTGTGCCAAGCTCTGCCCGGTCAACCGCATGGGTAGCGAATGCGTTACCCCCAGTCCCATCAACCAGAAAGCCAGGATTGATGAGACGCTCTGCAATGGTTGCCACATCTGTGTCAATCGCTGCCCATTCCAGGCGATTGAAGTGATCAATCTTCCTGAAGCTCTGAAAAAGCCACCTATCCACCGTTATGGGGAAAATATGTTTGAACTATACTCCTTGCCCACTCCTCAGTTTGGTCAGGTAACTGGTTTGTTGGGAAAGAATGGTATTGGTAAATCCACTGCTTTCAATATCCTAGCTGGACTAGTTCACCCTAACTTAGGCAATTATGAAACTGTAGCTGATTTCAAAGAGATCTTATCTTATTTCAAAGGTACTGAACTGCAGACGGTGTTGGAAAACATCCGTGATAAGAAGATTATCCTTTCTTACAAGCCGCAGCAAGTAGACCTGATCCCAAAACAATTTGAAGGTACAGCTAGGCAGTTATTGGGAAAGTTAGATCATCATAACTCTTTATCTTCATTAGCAGAACAATTACAGCTTACTAATTTCCTGGACACTTCTTTAAGCCAGATCTCTGGCGGAGAATTACAACGGGTTGCGATTGCTGCAGCCACCTTAAAAGAAGCCAATCTTTATCTTTTTGATGAACCCAGCTCTTTTTTAGATATTAAACAAAGGATCAATGTCTCTCGATTCATCCGTAACATGGCCAATGAAAATACTGGATTGATGGTGGTTGAGCACGATTTGATCATCTTTGATTATATGACTGACCTGATCAACATTATGTATGGACAGCCTTCTTGCTATGGTATCGTTTCCGGATTAAAGACTACTCGAGAAGGGATCAATACTTTTCTGGAGGGATATTTAAGAGAAGAAAATATCCGTTTCCGTCCTTATCCTATCAAGTTTGAAAAAAGTCAGTTAAGAGAGAAGATCAAGCCTGTCCCCCTGATCTCCTGGGAAAATTTTTCTAAAAAGTTAGGCAGTTTCCAGCTTAACACAGAAGCTGGCCAGTTGTATCATAATGAGATTGTCGGCGTATTAGGAGAGAATGGTATTGGTAAGACTTCCTTTGTCAAGATTTTGGCAGGATTGATCAAGCCGGATTCCGGACAGATTGATAAAGAGATCAAAGTGGCTTACAAGCCGCAATACTTAGAGACTGATTCTGAACAGTTGGTGGTTGAATTTCTTAAAGATGTGTTAAAATATACCCATCAGCTGGTTAGCCCGTTGGGATTAGAAGAGCTGTTCACCAAAAAATTATCTCAGCTTTCCGGAGGAGAATTGCAGCGAGTGTCTATCGCCCGTTGTTTATCTCAAGATGCTAACCTGTTCTTATTGGATGAGCCTTCCGCTTATCTAGATATCGAGCAACGGCTGTTGATCTCTAAAGTGATCAAGAATGTGACTATGGAACGAGATCTCACCATTTTAGTTGTAGATCATGATTTGATGTTCTTGGATTATCTATCTGACCGGCTGATTGTTTTCCAGGGAATTCCAGCTAAAGAAGGATTGCTGAAGGGGCCGTTCTCTTTGGAAGAGGGGATGAATCTGTTCTTGACAGATCTGCAGATCACGATGAGAAGAGACCCAGCCAGCAACAGGCCCAGGATCAACAAGTTGGATTCGGTCAAAGACAGAGAACAGAAAGAAAAGAAGAAGTTGTATTATGTATAAATAAAAAAATTAAAATTTAAAGTTCTTAGCAAACTTACCAATCACCGGCAGTTCTTTTTCCACACCATTCACCACATTGATAATTCCTAAGACCATCCAGACCAAAGGTACATAATACAACAAGCTGAACAACCAATATACATGGATATACATGAACGGCACGAATAAGATTGACAGTAGGATACCTAAAGCAATATTATAGATAATGGCAGCAATCAAAAACACTATCCCTTGTTTGACATGATACTTGACAAAATAATTCTTTTTCATACTTTCATCTACAAAATACCAGATTATTCCGATTAAGATATAAGCAAGGGCAGCTACAATTTTGCCATCCTCAACATCTTTTGACATTTTTCCCATTTTATATTCACCTCTAACTTAAGATTGCACTGATGAATGCACCTAAAAGTATCCAAAACACCACATAAATAGCAGAAAAGATCGTTCCAATAATACTAGTCACAAAACCTGCTGTAGCTATGCCATTGGAGCAGATTTTTCTTTGCTTCATGGAAAGGATCAAACCGAGGATTCCTGCTGCCAGACCGAAAACTGCAGCCCAACAAAAGACAATACTGACAATCCCTAGCACTAAGCTGGCAATTCCTATTCCGTTAGATTCGTCTTTGGCCATTGGATACAGCAAAGTAAACTATTTTCATTTAAAATACTTTCTCTATTTGACTAAGATAACTCCCTCCATCCCCGGAGAAAATTTTGAGAAGTATCTGGCTTCTCCCGATTCAGTAAAAACATAACTCACTGTTCCCTGGACAGGCAGTTCTTGATCCAGACGCACATCTTCAAAAGTGATGGAATGTTCAATCACATCTTCATTTACCCATTCTACTTTATCTCCTAAACCTATCTCTAGATAATCCGGATCGAACTTTCCACTTTCAACAACCACTTGATAACTCTTTCCTGAGAATTCTTCTGTCGAACTTAAGTCAGTTTCTTCTATGACTCTCTCTTCATGAGCACTAAAACTATAAAATAAAAAAGTAATGCTCACAGAAAAAAGCAGGATTCCGAAAAAAAGAATCAGATAATCTTTTTTCATCTACTCAACCCATTCAATATTTTTATATTTATGTTTGGTTGCAATCAAAATCACATCAACCAGCCACCAGATACCTAGGCCCCCGAAAGTGATCAGCTTTAAGATTCCTGTTCCTATTTTGCCCATGATGAACCTATCTACACCTAAACTTCCAAAAATGATTGACATAACCAATACCAGAACCCAATTGACTTTTCTTTTTCCTTTTACCATCAGATACACCTCTTATCAGAACATAATCACTTAATCTTTAATAAATTTTTCCAGTCTTCACGGTAAAATCTGATGAACATAAACAAAGCTACTAAGACCATCACTGAGCTGAACCATTGTCCTAAGCTGAAACCGAAGTAAAGAGTATCTTCACGGTAAAAATCAACAATAATCCTTCCCAGCCCTTCCCAGAAGACAAAATTCCAAAAAATGAACCCTGCTTTGAACTCCTGCTTGAAACTCAAGAACAGCAGCCAGCCAAAGACCAGGAATCTTTTTCCTGCTGCATAGAGTGTACTGGGATGCCGGCAGCCTTCATAACCTGGAAAGACTACACACCAATCTACAGCAGTGATCCTGCCCACCAATTCACCGTTGATAAAGTTAGCAATCCTTCCTAAAGCTAAAGCAAGAATTGTAGGTACAGACATGACATCAGCAATTTTGTAGAAACTGATCTTTTTCTTTTTACAGAACAGCCAGGCTGCAGTTATTATTCCAACTAGGCCTCCATGGAAGCTCATCCCACCTTTCCAGATCATCAATAGCTCCCAGGGCCTAGTCAGATAAATTCCTGGCTCCCAGAAGATCTCAAATAGTCTTGATCCGATCAATACTCCTAGCATCAGCCAGAAACATAGGTCCCAGATCTCTTCTTGGTCCAGATCAAATCTTTGTTTCCCCTTGAGATAAAACATCCATCCGATGGCAATAAAGAATCCTAGCACATAGACTAAGCCATAATACCTGATCTCTAAGAATCCTAAGTGTAAAATCACTGGGTCAAGGTTGTGAATCCACATTTGTGAAGTTATTCTTTGATTTATTATTAAATTTTCTACTGGGAGACGATGATTTACATCGTCCCCGGTATCCCGAAAATCGGCTTTAGCAGATTTTCGTGACTAAATAACTCCTGCCTCATCGAAAACTTTATATACCAACTATCCATAAGAAAGATTATCATATTAAATGAGGAGATTATCATGTCTGAAGAAAAAGAAAGAAATTTTTCCAAGGATCTGCTTGAGAATACTGTTGTTTCCAAAACTGGAAAGAAATTTGGGGAAGTAGGAGATTTAATCTTTGAAGTAAGCTCTGGAGAGTTGATCCATCTGCTCTTAAGAAATCCAACTTCTTATACTGATAAGATGGAACTGGAAAAGACCAAAGAAGGTCAGATTCTGATTCCTTTTTCAGCAGTGATCGCTACTGGTGATTTTGTGGTGGTCAGTGAAGAAGATATTATTTAATTTTTATTATTCTACTTTATTAAATCTAGGAGTTTCTTTTCCATCAATTTCTAGTATTTCTAAGAACATTTTGTATGGTCTGACCCATAATTGTCCGAAAGGAAATTCTTCTGTGTTATATAATGCTTTGTAGATCACTAGCTCTTCTAACGTTTCACTGTGTTTAGCAACTCCCACAACTTCATACTCTTTGCCCTTATAATGCTGATAAATTCCCGGTCTGACTTCATCCATCATTTTTAAACTCCAAATCAACTTTTTTCATGTATTCTTTGACTCTTCCCAAAACTGAATTCAGCAGAAACTTTTCAATCCTTTCTTCAAAGATTTCACTTATCTCTGCTCCTTCTGTGATGCGGTAAAGATTGCTATTACTTTCAATTAAGTAAAGATCTTTCAATCTCTTCAACTGCCGGCGGATGTTTGAACCGGCTACCCCCAAGATAGGCAGTTTCAATCCTTTCCGATAGTCGATCACTCTGTTTTTGATCTCTTCTGAGTGCAATTCCTCTGCAGACTGCCTGGCCTTAAGCAAGATATAT
>JBDREV010000125.1:0-3377 GCA_043819375.1 Candidatus Woesearchaeota archaeon | reverse complement strand
AAAGATCAAGTTTAGATTTAATTTTCTTAGTTTCTCTAATTCTTCGTCTTCAGTAATAATTGATATATTCTCTTTAAAATAAGTATTACAGGAAGTAACAATCTTGCCGTCAACTTTGACTAGACATAATCTGCATCTGGCTCCTGGTTTCAGATCAGGATGATAACAAAGGTGAGGTATCTCTATCCCTAATTTATGGCAGGCTTCCAGAATACTATCTTTCTCATCAACTGTACACTTTTTGCCATTGATCTTCACTTGCATCTGAATTCCTCTGGAAAGTATTTTAGAGCAGTAAGTAAATGATTAGTAGAAGATTGTCCCAGTCCGCAGAAGCTGGTCTTCTTGACCAATCCAGCCAGATCTTTGAGCATTTCTAAATCTTCTTTTTTTGCCTTCTTCTTTACAAATTTATTCAAAATTTCCAAAATCCTATAATTACCTTCCCGACAGGGAGAGCAATAGCCGCAGCTTTCATGGACAAAAAATTCAGCGATGTTCCGGCAGACTTTGGGTATAGATCCGTTTTTACCTACTGCAATGATCGCTCCCGAACCCAGCATAGCTTCTTTGCTGGTGATTGTCTGGCAATCAAGTCTTAGCTTGGGAGAATAAGGAACACAACCACCGGCACAGCCGAAGAACAGGGCTTTGGGGTGGTCTTTCCCTAAAAGTTCTTCTGCCTGCACACAAAATGGAAATTCATACACTCCAGGAGCAGAGACATTGCCAGAAAGAGAGAATAATTGCAAATTTTTCCAATCTCCATGAATAATCAAAGGGACATTAGCTAATGTCTCTACATTATTGATGCAAGTAGGCAACCCAAATAATCCTTTTTCTGCAGGATAAGGGGGCTTTGCCCTAGGCTCTCCTCTCTTTCCTTCAATAGAATTCATGATCGCAGTCTCATCACCGCAGATATAAGCACCAGCGCCTAGGAAAATATCTATTTTCAAATTGATTTTTTTTAATTGCGGCTTATACCCCTCAATAATCCTTTCTAACTCTTTTTTCAGATAGGCATATTCTCCGCGCAGATAGAGATAAGCTTGTTTAGTGCCCATTGCATAAGCAGCAATAGTTATCCCTTCAATCAACAGTTCTGGATTATTGTCCAGAATAAATTTATCTTTAAAAGTTCCCGGCTCTCCCTCATCAGCATTGCAGATAAGAATCCTTTCCCCTCTTTGTTTCCTGGTCAATTCCCATTTAAGTCCAGTAGGAAAATTAGCTCCTCCTCTGCCGGACAAGCCAGATCCTTTGACAATCTTGATGATCTCCTCGGGCCTTTTCTTTAAGGCTGTTTCAAAACTTGCAAAGTTTGTTTTAGTCAGGATTTGCATTTTATTTGAGATTCTTGATTATCTCTCCAATCTTTTTTTTATCTAAAGAAGTATATAACTTATCATTAATCACAGCTGCCGGTGCCTGGTTGCAACAGCCGATACAGGAAGTGAATTCCAGAGTAAATTTTTTATCTTTAGTGGTCTCGTCCATCTTTATCTTCAACAATCCTTCAAAGATCTTGACAACATTCTCCGAACCGTTGAGATGACAGGAAGGAGATTTGCAGATCCTGATGATATTCTTTCCCTTAGGCTTGAGATTCAAAAAAGAGTAGAATGTAGCTGTCTCGTAGATTTTTACCAAAGGAATTTTCAGCTCCTCAGCCAGTGCTTTTAGTTCTTTTTCTGGAAGATAATGATGTTTTTCCTGAATATCAATCAATCTTTGCAGCGGGAAGATTGAAGCATCTTCTTTCCAGCTCTCTTTTTTCATTAGTAAAATCATTAAAAATATTTATTTAAATCTTTCTAGAAAAATTAATAAGGAATAAAAATTTAATTGTTTTGATGAGATACCAATTCCTCCAAGTTCAGGATTACCCTTTAACTTTCCTACAGGAGAATATTGAGATGTTTTCTTATTCATTGCTGGCTTTTTTTGTGCCTTTATTAATGGGCCATCCTCAGTTTGTGGTCGGAACTATGGTCAATGCTGCCTTAGTGCTGGCTGCTCTCAATCTGAAAGGAGCTAAGCTCTTGCCAGTCATACTCTTACCTAGTTTAGGGGTGTTGTCTCGGGGAATGATTTTCGGCCCCTTCACTATCTTCTTATTGATCATGATCCCGTTCATCTGGATCGGCAACTCGTTGTTAGTGTTCTCCATCAAAGAATTCTATTTAAGAAGAAAGTACAATAAATATTTAAGTTTAGGAATCGGCATCAGTTTCAAGGTGGCTTTCTTATTCAGCATGGCATGTGTATTAGTTAAGGCCAGTATCCTCCCAGTTCTTTTCTTGACTGCGATGGGCCTGACCCAGGTGTATACTGCTGTGGCTGGAAGTGCCTTGGCTGTGGGAGTGCAGTTCACCAAGAAAAGATTAGCTTAATTTTTATTAACTTTAATTTAGAGTAATACTTGAGAGTAGTAATCAAATCTTATAAAGAAAGAGAGATTTAACCCTCCTGATGAGAGGTTCAACCAAACTATTCCGTATCTTTGGTATTGATATCAAGATTCATTTTTCCTGGTGGTTTGTCTTTGCTTTGCTCTCCTGGAGTCTTTCTTCTGCTTTCTTTCCTCATTTCTATCCAGATCTGGGTACAAGAGAATACTGGGTCATGGGCATCGCTTCTGCCCTGCTCCTGTTTGTTTCTGTGCTACTGCATGAATTGTCCCATTCTTTGGTGGCTAAATCCAAGAAGATCAAGGTGGAGAGCATCACCCTCTTCTTTTTTGGTGGTGTAGCCGGCATCACTGATGAAGAGATGAAGCCGATGGATGAGCTGCAGATGGCTTTGGCCGGACCGATCTTCTCTCTGGCTTTGGCAGGCATCTTCTTCTTGATTTTCAGATATAATGGCAATGTACTTTTCACAGGAATCATGTTCTACCTATACCAACTTAATCTGATCTTGGCCATCTTTAATCTGGTTCCAGGATATCCTTTAGATGGGGGCAGAGCTTTAAGAGCCATCCTTCATGCTTATTACAAGGATCTGAAGAAAGCTACTCGGATTGCTGCCAAGGGAGGAAAATTCTTTGCCGGATTCCTTATCTTCATGGGGATATTCAGTTTAGTCACAGGAACAGCTAATGGTTTATGGTTTATACTTTTAGGAGGATTTTTATGGTTTATCGCCGGGATGAGCTATGAGCAGGTAGTGGTTAAAGATGGCCTGTCTAAAGTGTCGCTTAAAGAAGTATCAGATAAAAATTACCCTAAACTTGATCCAGAACTCTCTTTTGCTGAAGCAGTAAAGAAAGCTTATCCTCACCAACAAGATAGCTTTATTGTCCAGAAAGGAACTGTTTTTCTGGGAATCATGGATTTCAAGCGGATCACCAAGATGTCTGCGGAGATGCAGAA
>JBDREV010000124.1:0-3160 GCA_043819375.1 Candidatus Woesearchaeota archaeon | reverse complement strand
ATTTTTCTTAAGTTTTTGGAAGGTGGCATGATAAGTGCCTAACTCCTGAAAAGTCATTCCCAGATTTTCTTTTAAGGAGGATAACAGAGAAAATAGATTAGGTATTACATCGACGTTAGTGTTATGTTTTTTGTTTAAGAATGAGGCAAGATTCTCCTTTTTGTGTATTACTTTTAAATTTAAGAGATGATTCAATCTAAGCATATTTTTACTATCTCTAATGTTAAGCTCGAAATATTTTCTTTTAGTCTTGTTCTTAGTATTAGAAGCAAATTTGAAGCTCTCTTTAGATCGAGATTGTATATCTAGCTGCAGCAGGATTATCCTCAGACCATCAATCAAATCTTTGCTCGCAGAGATGGCTTGGAATCCTGTTCTAGTACTGATATAGCCGTCACCATCAATATAACCACTAATAAATGCAGCTTTGATGGATCTATCAGAACAAGTGATTATCCTTGGGACATTTTTTTTATGGGCTTGTTTTTTCCTTACTAAAGATACATCAAAATAAGTTTCTAAGATATGTGCTAACGTTCTAGCTCTTTTTATGATCAGTCCATTTTCCTTTTCTTCGAAGCACTCATCAGGATATCCAAATTCTTTTTTTATTATCTGTTTAATCTTATCTTTAATGTCTTGATTATAATTATCAATTCTGATGTTTCCATCATAATATCCTTCTGCCATATACATCCCTAAGAAATAAGCTAATCCCGTAGTCATGGTTTTAGGAAGGTTTAATCTTAAGGATATTCTGCCATTTTTTCCTGTGTATTGAACTTGATTTTTTTTGATTCTAGGAGCAATTGTTTGCTTCTTAAAATCGGGAAGAGTTCTAACTGTACCAATCCAGGAATTTGGATGTAATTTATTTGCTGAGGTAAAATAGATCTTCCCTTTGTCTGTAGTCAAGAGAGGATGCTCTCCAGACAAGATTATTTCATTACCTGATTGGGTCTTGATTTTCAGACACGTCTTTTTCTTACCTTGATAAGTTTTAGTAATCTTTCTTTTACATATTTTCCCCTGATCATCTAAAGAAAAAACAAAAATTGACTTTTTTGCAGATCTGTAGATATTGCCTTCCTGATTCTTAAAAGATTTTTCGCTGGAAATTTCTTCAAATAACTTTTCTGCTTGTTTGGGCCCTTCTTCTGTTAATAATAAGGTATCTTTTCCAACACATTTTCCTGTTCCCGGCTCTCCGATCAGCAGGACATGCCTTCTTTGCTTGGCAGCTTTGTTGATGATCTCTACTGCTTCTTCCTGACCGACAACCTGGTCGATGATCCGGTTAGGTACTTTGATCTCTTCGGTAGATTTCATTTTGGAAGATATTTGCTTGTCCGATTCACCCATCAAATCGTTTTAGGACAAAGTATTTAAAAATCTTGTGTTTTATCACTATTTGATGTCATTATAGGAAATCAGTTCATTACAACATCATTCTGCGTGAGAGATAATAAACTCAGAAATCAAACTAATCATCTTCTGGAAATGTTGGGGATCTGTCTTAAAGGAATGGTCAGCGCCTTTGATTATTTCTAATCGGCAGTGAGGGACAATTTTTGCGGTTTTAATGCTTTGTTCAAGCGGAACAGTGATATCCTTATCACCATGGATGATTAAGGTGGGGATTTTGATATTTTTGTAATCTTTGCTATCAGCATATCTTTTGGCATCTTTATAGAATGAATAATTCAGCTTTTCAGTTTCCCCTTGTTGATTTGTCCGTTCAATAAATCCTTTTCTTTTCCATTCTTCAATGTCTTGATGCGTATCTTCTGCAACTAATTCTCCTAATCTTTCAGAGACTGGACATTTCAAAGCCAGCACAAACAAACCCTTTGATTTGGAAGCAGCAACCAGGCTGACCAATCCTCCGAAACTGGAACCGACCAGGCCTATTTTTCTGTATCCTTTCTTTTGGAGATGGTTGATCGCCTGGAACAGATTATCAACAGCTTTACTGACTGTGATGTCTGCAAATTTACCCTCACTTTCTCCATGACCATAGAAATCAAATCTGAATGTAGAGATCTCTTTTTGATGTAATCTTACTTCCAATTCAAGATTAGTGGTGCTTTCTTTGCTGGATTGAAATCCATGACAGAGAATAATGGTTGGTTTTGATTTGTCTTCTGTTGGATCAGAAAGAATTCCCACAACCTTATTTCCTGCACTATCAAAGAAAACAATCCTCTCTGCTCTCATTTCAGATGACCGTTCTTTTTCTTGAGCAGCTTGATGTAGATCTCTCCAAAGATTTTGGGCTGGTGAGTATTGATCTTGCGTTGGTTTTCCAGGTGGAGTAAAGGAATAAAGGTATAGACTTTGTCCTGCTTTCTGGGATTATTCGGCAAAAGCTGCGAGAAGGTTACATGTTTGTCTTTATTTGAATCAAGATAGACCTTGATGCGGCTGTAGATATCACGGATGGTCTCCATGATATCAAACTTGCTTTTTTTGTGGATCTCAAACTTCTGAGGCTTTTGTTTGACCAGGCTCCGGCGCTTGGTCTCCATGGCTTTCTGCAGTGCATCCACTAAATCATAAATAGATACCTTTCTGGTTCTGGGCTGAGGCTGGCGCGGAATCAGGTTATATTTCTCTTCAATCGAACTGCGATCTTTGGTCAAAAGATCTTCAGTGAATTCAGAAAAGAATTCATCATCCTCACTTTCTTCGGCAGAAGCGATCAAACGATCCAGTTCTTGGATATCTTCATCAACCAGTCGGCTGGATTTGATCTTGAGCAGGACAGCAGCAGCCAGCAGCACCTTTCCGGAGATCTTGAGGTTGGTCTCCTTCATCTGCTTGATGGTCTCAACATATTTCTTGGTCAGATGAGTGATGTTGACGTCCCAAGGATCCATCTGTTCAGTCTTGACTAGATCGTAAAGAAGAGTTTTCCAAGTAACATCATCTTGGTTGAGAATGAGATCAAAGATCTTTTGCTGCATTTTTTCCTCTTTTATAGTAAGATTTTAAGATGGGCCTGCCGGGAGTTATTTAATTCTTTCGCAGGGGGCTAAGCGAGCTTAATTTACATAGCAAATTAAAGTTTGCTGTGCAAACTTTGTGAGCGCACGCCGCCTCTCGCTCCCAGTTCGCGAAATAACTGTGATGGGCCTGCCCGGACTCGAACCGGGGACCT
>JBDREV010000123.1:0-5147 GCA_043819375.1 Candidatus Woesearchaeota archaeon | reverse complement strand
CATAATTTTGAGAAGATTGAGCTGATCCTGATGGGTGGCACTTTTCCCAGCTTTCCGTTAGATTATCAGGAAGAATTTGTCTGGGGAGCCTTCAAGGCGATGAATGATTTTTCAAAGCTATTTTTTAGGGGCGGAGAGTTTAATCTTGTGAAATTTAAGCGGTTTTTTGAGCTGCCAGTGGAAAATTTAGGAGATAAAGACAGGATCACCAGAACACAAAAAAGATTATTGAAATTAAAAGGAAAATTAAAGCGAGGAGATCTGGAGCTAGAACAACGGAAAAATGAAAGAACAAAGATAAGATGTGTGGCTTTATGTATCGAGACCCGTCCGGATTATTGTTTTGAGAAAGAGATCAAGCAGCTGCTCAAGTTAGGCTGCACCAGAGTAGAATTAGGGGTGCAGCATCTGGACAATAAAGTTTTGGAAAAGATCAAGAGAGGGCATGGTGTCGAGGAGACAATCAAGGCGACAAAATTATTGAAAGATAACCTGCTTAAGGTTGGTTATCATATCATGCCGGGTCTGCCGGGAAGTTCTGTGCTCAAAGACAAAAAGATGCTGGTCAGTTTATTTGAGAATCCTGCCTACCGGCCGGATGCTCTGAAAATCTATCCCTGCATGGTCACTAAAGGAACTAAGCTTTATGAGCTGTACAAAAAAGGGGAGTACAGACCTTTGACGACGAGAAAAGCTGCAGAGATGATCGCCTGGTTCAAGGAAAGAATTCCGGAATATGTGCGAGTGTTAAGGGTGCAGAGAGATATCCCCACCAGCCAGACCGAAGCAGGAGTGGAGATGACTAACCTCCGGCAGTACATCCATGAAACACTGAAGCCAAAATGCAGGTGCATCAGATGCCGAGAGCCGAAAGGAGAGCAGATAGATTTCGGGAAGATTGAAATCAAGATCACTGTCTACTTTGCTTCTGAAGGGGATGAAGTGTTCATCGCTGCTGAAGCTGAAGATAGGCTGCTTGGTTTTTGTCGTCTGAGAATCTTTGAAGTGGAAGGTCAGAAGCTGGCCGGAATCAGGGAACTGCATGTCTATGGCACAGCCACAGGAATTGGTGAAGAAGGCACTGTCCAGCATCGTGGATTAGGGAAGAGATTGCTGCAAGAAGCGGAGAGGATCGTTAAAGATAATAAAATTCCCAAATTAAAAATAATCAGTGGAATAGGTGCAAGGGGGTATTACCTCAAATTAGGTTATAAAAGAGATGGACAGTATATGAGCAAAGTCACAGAAATTCTAGACAAGCGCCTACCTCGTCATAAATGACGGGGCTTGTACGGCGCTTGCTTATAAAGATAAAATTTCTGGGACAACAAAAACCAGAAACCATTCATCCTCAGGTTAAAACCCTGGGCTTTCTGGTTTTTCATTGCAATCTAAATATTTAAATACAAAACACCCCAAGAAGAGTACTATGGCCCATGAATTAATGATGATCACTAGGATAGCCTGGCGTTGGATAATCTTTGTGATCGGCATCTCAGTGCTGCTGTTTGGCATTGCCCTGATCCTGCTGCCCGGACCAGCGATTGTATTTATCCCTCTCGGGCTGCTGATCCTAGCGTCTGAATTTGTCTGGGCGAGAAAGATCATTAAAAGGATCAAAAGAAAGGAAATAAAATGACGTTATATCTGATCGGAATCGGACTTGCCGACGAGAAAAGCATCTCAGTCAGAGGACTGGAGATGATTAAACAATGTGATAAGATCTATCTAGAGAATTATACTTCTGTGCTCAACTGTGATGTGCAGAGATTAGAACAGTTCTACGGAAAAAAGATCATTTTAGCTGACCGGGAGACTGTAGAGCAAGGAGAGGAACAGATTGTCGATGAAGCCAGGGAAACAGAAGTTGCTTTTCTGATTATCGGCGATGTTTTCGGTGCAACCACACATGTTGAACTGTTCAGAAGGGCTAAAGAAAAAAATATTCCGGTGCAGATCATCAATAATGCTTCCATCCTCACTGCCGTCGGAATAACAGGATTGGAACTGTACAAATTCGGCAAAGTCACTTCTATTCCATTCTATCAAGAGAATCTGGAGACACCTTATAACGTCTTGAAAGAAAACCAAAAAGCAGGCTTGCATACACTTTTTTTATTGGATCTGAATCCAGCAGAGGATAGTTTCATGACGGTAAATCAGGCTCTGGAGATACTAGTAGAGATCGAACAGAGAAAACAAGAACAGATGATCACTGCAGACACTGTCTTTGTAGGCTGCGCCAGGCTGGGCCGGGAAGATTTTCTCGTCAAGAAAGGAAATTTGGAAGAATTAAAAAGTTTTGATTTCGGAAAGCCACCCCATTGTCTGGTTATTCCCGGAAAACTGCATTTTATAGAAGAAGAGATGCTGGAACTGTGGAATTAATTTATTCTTGAATAATCAACATTATCTGTACGGATCGGACTGAGAACATGATAAAGCATTAAAAGAGACTGGTTGAATTTTTCCCAATGGTTGAATTTTTCCTTTTCTTCATAAGAAGTTGCCTGTGAGTCATTCAACAGGAATCCCAACTGGATTTTTTGTACCGTCTGTTCTGCTTCAGCATCATTAGAGAAGAAGGTGGTCTTAGATTTTTCTTGGTTGTCTTCTTGATATTCTTGTCCTTTTTTCTGTGGATTTCGATCCAGATAGGAGAACAATTCTCCATAATCTACTTGTTGATCATTCTGTTCTGAAAAGATGAATTCTTCATTAAGATCATCCAACCTTTGCAACGGCTTAACTGTCTTTTCTTTAGGAAAATCTGGCCTCTCTTGCTGATAATCTGCAGTAGAAGCGGATTTGACTGCTGCTTTGATCTCAATCAGGTAAGAACTATCTCTAACTGCTTCCCTGGACGAGCGGTTACTCACTTCTTGAACTTTTTCTTCTAAAATTTGACAACACCCCTAAGAGACAGGAACAGCAAATCATATTTAAATGTTGTTGAGGATAGGATGGTGGTAAATCAATAACTCTTCCCAAAATAGAACCAGGATTCAGCCTTATTGTCACAAGCAAAGCATTTCTGTCCGGCAACCAAAGGAGGCTGTTCAAAGGGAGAGTTTAAGGATTTAGCTCCGTTGAGCTGGTATTTAAGATTGTCCTCACAGCCTTCTTTGCCGCACCAGGGAGCAAAAACCAGCTTCTTATTCTCAATCTCTTTCTTGGCCTCTTCCATCGAATTAACTTTGACAATACTATCCTGAAGATGCTCCTCAGCTTTTTTGAACAGATTCTGCTGGATCTGTTCCAGAACAAATCCAGCTTCTTTTTCGATTCCAGGAATAGGTACGGCCTGCTTTTCTCCAGTATCTCTTCTTACTAAAGTAGCCTGATTGTTTTCAAGATCTTTAGGACCCACTTCAATCCTTAATGGAACTCCTTTTACTTCCCATTCATTGAATTTCCAGCCGGGAGTGTAACCTTCCCGATCATCTAAGTATACAGAATACTTCTTAGCCAGCTTTTCTTTCAGTTTTTTGCAAAGAGAAGCAATCTTAGCTTTATGCGGATCAAAAAGGATCGGCACAATCACAATCTGGGTGGGAGCCACTCTGGGAGGGACAACCAACCCCTTGTCATCACCATGCATCAATACCATAATTCCGATTGTTCTAGTAGTAATTCCCCAACTATTCTGCCAAGCATATTCTTCCTTGCCTTGATCATCAAGGAATTTGATCTGAAAGGCTTTGGAAAAATTCTGGCCAAGGTGATGGGAAGTGCAGCCTTGGATGGCCTTGCCCATCGGTAAGAATAATTCTAAAGATAAAGTATAATCAGCACCGGCAAATTTTTCCTGATCTGATTTTTTTCCTTTAAGGACAGGAATCGCATAAAGTTCATTGAAGACCCGTTCATACAGAGCTAAGATTTGTTGGGCCTCTTCCTCTGCTTCTTTTTTAGTGGCAAAGACAGTATGGCCTTCCTGCCAAAGAAATTCTCTAGATCTTAAGAAAGGTATAGGATTCTTGAATTCCCATCTGACCACATTGCACCATTGGTTTAGTTTAAGAGGCAGATCCTTATGTGACCTAACCCATTTGGAGTAGGCATCATACATAGCAGTCTCAGAGGTTGGACGGATCGCTAACCTTTCTGGCATCTTAGTATTGCCATGCTCAGTAACCCAGGCCACTTCCGCAGCAAATCCTTCTATGTGCTGAGCTTCTTTGGTCAGATAGCTTTCTGGAATAAATAAAGGGAAATAGGCATTTTTCACCCCCATTTTTTTGATCTCTGCATCAAAGAACTGCTGAATCTTCTCCCAGATTGCATAAGAATTAGGCCGAAGGATATAACATCCAGAGACATCAGAATACTCAATCAGTTCTGCTTTCTGGATGACTTGAGTATACCAATCACTAAAATCGTCCTTACGGGCAGTGATACCTTTGATATCTTTCTTAGACATGGTTGGAAGTAAAGTGAAGGGTTTTATAAATTTTTGTAAGTGTTGATGAAATAGGTATTGGAACAGTTATCTTGTAGTTAAGTTTAAATAAAATCTAAACTTACCCCAATTACTATGAAAACCAAACAAATACCTACTGGCGTCAAAGCCATCTCTATTTTTTATTATGTCAGCGTAGGATTCATGGCTCTGGCCGGATTGATCCTGATGTTGGGGGCAGGTGCCTTCACTCAGATGACAGCAGAGCTGCCTTTCGTCAATGTCTTAGGAGCCTTAGGCTCAGCCTTGTTCATTGGCATAGCCATTGTGCTGCTGGCGATTGCAGTCTTGGTCTTCTTTGTGGCCAGAGGATTATGGAAACTGCAGAACTGGGCCAGGATCACAGCAATTGTCTTTGCTGCTTTGAGTATTCTACAAAATATCTCTTTTAGACCAATGATGGGCGGTTTCTCTGGAAACATCTTGAGTTTGGCTATCTCTGGATTAATCGGCGGCTACTTGTTGTTCAGTAAAGAAGTCAAGAAAGCTTTCGGGTAAAAATGAGATATTTTTACCGAATAGTGAACAGGATGGTTCACTATTTTTCTTGAATTTTAATCAAAAAGGATCTCTTTAGTAATATCAATCATTTCCCGACAAGTTTTTTTCAGATTATTAAGTTTTGTTTCATCATTAACAGAGACCTTTATCCCGTAAGTATAATCTTCCCTTAATTCAATAATCT
>JBDREV010000122.1:0-3210 GCA_043819375.1 Candidatus Woesearchaeota archaeon | reverse complement strand
AGATCGGTTCAAAGCTCCTCTGGGAGTAATCTCCACCTGTTTTGAAAGAGAATTTGCATTATAATCTATACTAAAATCTTTTAATAAAGTCAACAGTACTTCATTTTCTTTTGGGGTCAAGGATGGCATTTTATCGGAACTACTAGTTCATATATAGGAACTACTAGTTCATATATAAACCTTTCTCTTTTTAACGATAAAAACAAGCTCTTTCCTTCTCAAAAACACCAAACTACCAAAAATTCTGCGTAACCAAATAATTCTCTCCGTCAAAAGCTACTCCAATTCCTGTGTGGGTTAAACTAGAAATCAAAATGTTGTTCATGCTCTCTTCATCTTCCAGCCAGTCATCAACAAGAGCTTCAGCAACCTGATCAGCTTCAGAGAAATCTTCTGCAGATACTTTTCCAATATTCTCAACCAGAACTGAATCCTGCCACTCTCCATCCCATTTCTTCCTGTTAAAACCCAGTTCTACTGCTCTGGTCGTGGCATCTTTTCCTTCCAGATTAATTTGAGAGAAATAATCGTTCTCCACCATATCGTTACTGTGTGATTGAGCAATCAAGATCATCTCTCCATCAAAAGTCAGAGCACGTACTCCAGCGTCTTTCCTAACTGTATTGATCTGCTGATAGACTGCTTTTTCAATCTCCTGAAGGTCAAGTTCTTTGATGTATTTCTGAGTCACTTGCCCAGTAAGCTGATTGTTTAACTGGTCTGGTTGATCAGCAACTGGTTCATTGTAGAGACTACACCCGACTAACAAAAGTACAAACAAAATCAAGATCGCTTTTTTCATATTAAATCTAACTCCAGAAACCACCTACTCTAAAATATAGCTTATAATATATAAGTTTTTTGGTATAAGAAGCAACTTCAATAAAAATCAACTATTCCGAAACAGCCCAGGTATTATCTATTTCTCTAACTTGATAATCTTTTCAACTTCTTTTTTTAATTTTGGCAGGTCTTTTTTAATTACATTCCAGACCCGATCCAATCTAACTCCAAAGTAAGCATGGATCAGAATATCCCTCATTCCAGCAATATTTTTCCAAGGCACTTGAGGGTATTTTTCCCTAAAAGAAGAAGGAATATTTTTAGCAGCTTCACCAATTATCTCTATCCTCCTAGTTACTGCATCTTGGGTGTGGATCTGTTTATTAAAATCAGTTTGTTTCACTTTATTGGTATATTCCCCAATAAGCTTGATAGACTCTAAGATGTCCTCTAAAAAAACAACTACATCTCTTTTCATAATATCTTGACCTCTTCATTTAGGATTCTTTCTTTTATTCTCGGTTTGATTGTGCTGTACTCTACTAGATCAACATCCCTACCTAATTTATCTTCCAGCTGGTGTTTCAGCCTAACCAGATCAAGAAGGCTTTTTCCTCTTTTGAATTTGATTAAAAAATCTATATCACTATTCTTCTTCAGTTTTCCTCTAGCAGCAGAACCAAATATCCCTGCTTTGATTACTCCATTCTTTCTCATTATTGGTACAGTAATCCTAGCAATGGTCTCAATCTTTTGCGGTTTTGCCATATCTTTGAGATGATTGAAAACTATTTAAAATTATCTGACATAAAAGAGGCTCTTGAATGGGATAGATTTCTTTAAAGTTAACTCTATGCGAAACTTAACTTTTCAATACGCGAAAGTTAACTTTATACTAAAATTTTGAATAAATTTTAGTTAAGTGAACTTTTGGGAATTAACTTATAATCAAACCCGAAAGTTAACTTTATGCGAAAATTTTCACAAATTTTAGCGAAAGTTAACTTCTTCATACCAAGAAGTTAACTTTATAAACAAAAACCTTTTCTTTTATCCCATGGTGGCTGGAGGAATCATCGAGAAACTACATCCTTTAGAGAGGAAGGTTCTGCCAGTTCTAGACAAGCATAAAGATCTCCATAATATTGTCAAGCATTCCAATCTGCAAGAGATTGAAGTGATGCGGGCTTTGCAATGGTTAGAGAACAAGAAAGCGCTGAAGATCATCCAGGATAAAACGAAAGTTATCAAGCTTGATAAGAACGGTATAAAATATCAGAAAGAAGGCCTGCCGGAACTGAAACTTCTCAAAACCCTGACCGATCAGCCGATGACATTAGAAGAGGCTGCCAAGAGATCAGGATTAGACCGGCAGGAGATCAATGCCTGTTTGGGTCTGTTAAAATCAAAGTTAGCCATCGATCTGGCCGGAGGATTGATCCAGCTGGGTTCGCAAGCCAGCCGCTTGTTGAAAGAAGGCACGCCGGAGGATAAATTTCTCCAGAAGAAATTCCCCCTAAATTTTGAAGATATCCAAGATCTGGAAAAACTGGCTTTGGACAATCTGTTAAAAAGAAAAGAATTTTTGATCATTGAAGAAGAAAAAAAAGTTTCGATTGAACTTACTGCGTTAGGAAAAAAGCTCAGCAAGCAGGATTTCAAAGAAGAAGTGGTCAACAGATTGACACCAGCCTTATTGAAGACAGGCAAATGGAAGGGAAAGAACTTCCGGGCTTATGATGTGGAGATCAATGTTCCTAAGATCTACGGCGGAAGGAAACATTTTGTCAATGAAGCTGTGGATTATATCAAAAAGATCTGGCTGGAGATGGGTTTTAAAGAGATGACTGGGAACTACACACAATCAGCTTTTTGGGACCTGGATGCTTTATTCGTTCCCCAGGATCATCCGGCCAGGGAGATGCAGGATACTTTCTATTTAGAAGGAAAAGCTAAATTGCCTGCTAAACTCTATGAAAAAGTAAAACAAGCGCATGAGCAGGGAGGGAACACTGGCAGTAGGGGTTGGCAGTATCAATTTTCTAAAGAAGAATCTGAGCAGGTGTTATTGAGAACTCACACCACAGTCTTATCTGCGCAGACTATCTCCAAATTAAAAGAGACAGACCTGCCTGCTAAATTCTTTGCAGTAAGCAAGGTCTTCAGGAATGAAACCTTAGACTGGAAGCATCTGTTTGAATTTTATCAAGTAGAAGGGATTGTGATTGATCCTAATGCTAATCTGAAACATCTGAAAGGATACTTAAGAGAATTTTACCAGAAGATGGGTTATCCTGATGTGAGAATGCGTCCAGCATACTTCCCGTATACCACTTGTAGTTTGGAGATAGAGGTGTTTCATCCTGTTAAAAAACAGTGGGTTGAGTTAGGTGGGGCAGGCATTTTTAGACCAGAAGTAGTTAAACC
>JBDREV010000121.1:0-6235 GCA_043819375.1 Candidatus Woesearchaeota archaeon | reverse complement strand
GGTTGTGATTATGTGATGATCGGCAGGGCAGCCATCGGCAATCCTTTTATCTTTAAACAGATCCAAGAGTACAATAAAAAAGGAGAATATTCTGAAAAAGTTGATAATAAAAAAGTATTCTTTGAGTATCTAGAACTTGCCAAAAAACATAAAATTGAGTTTAAGAACATCAAGATGCAAGCGATCTATTTCACTAAGGGAATTAAAAATGCCACAGTCATGCGCAAAGAGATCTCTAAAGCTAAAGATATAAAAGCAGTAATGAAAATTTGGGAAAATATTGAAAAATAAGAAAATAGTATAGAAGTTTTATCGTTTACATAAAGTTATTTCAATGTTGCTTACTCTTACTTCTCTTCCTTCCTTGTTGGTAAATTCTTCACTGTCAATCTTGATGTCTTTCACTTCCACTGTGTTGTCCAGAAATCTCTTAGCAGACACTTCAGCCACGTCAACAGCCCGACTGATGAACTTTCCTCTTGCCTTCACAATTACTTCTGGTGTGCCTTTGGTCGTAAACTGCATCACAACTGCAGTAACATAGTTCATAAACGGCTTGTTACCAATAAATACAGAGTTGTCTTCTCCCATTTTTTAACCTCCTACGCTTCTTTTTTCTTAAGCCTGGTTGCATATCCTGCAATAATATTCCTCAATTTCTTGCTGGAAACGTCAGTAAACTGTTCAGTAATCTTTTTGTTCTCATCAAAATCTGCGGTGAACTTATCTCCATGTAAACCTAACAGTTCTTTGGTTTTTCTCTTCATTAAAGTTGTCTTGATTCTTCCCATATATTTGATTCAGTTGAGTAGGTGTTTTATAAACTTTTCCCCCGTTTCTACTCTCAGGAAATAGAGAACTCAGTATACTTAAAGATAACATTTATATATTAATCTAAATTATTCTACATTCATGGTAATACTTTTTGACCAGTTCAATATGCCGGAAAGCATCTACAAGGTCATTTTTGCTACAGAACAACAGGAAGTTGTAGGCAGATTACTGATCAGCTATCTCAAGAAGAATGGCGGAGAGATCGGCAAGACTGAGATGAGTATGTTTGCCATGAAGCTCCATGATGGAGAAGTGGTGGTCAAAGAGAAAGGTAAGGGGCCATTTGAAAAAGAGATCAAGCTTTCTTATAATAAAAGACAGTTCTATGATCGGATCCTGACTCCGATGCGAGGGATGGGTTTGATTGATTATGATTTGTATAAGAAGACATATAAATTATCTGACAAGTTCAACAAGATGATGATCAAGGTCGGGATCATGTGGTTGAAGGAGTTGGAGAAGAAGTAAATTAAAAAAATTAAATCCCAGCTTCCTTCTTCAACACTTCTGCCTTGTCTGTTTTCTCCCAAGTGAAATCTGGATCATCCCTGCCGAAATGTCCGTAGGCAGCAGTTTTCTTGTAGATCGGTCTTCTCAAGTTCAGCTGTTCGATAATCGCTTTAGGACGGAAATCGAATACTTTCCTGACCAGCTCCGCAATCTTTTCATCAGGGATCTTTCCTGTGCCAAAAGTGTTTACCAAGATGCTGACTGGTTGGGCTACGCCGATAGCATAAGCCACCTGCACTTCGCATTTACCAGCTAATCCAGCAGCCACAATATTCTTGGAGACGTACCTAGCATAATATGAAGCTGAACGATCTACCTTGGAAGGATCTTTTCCAGAGAAGCATCCACCCCCATGAGATCCATGTCCCCCATAGGTATCGACAATGATCTTCCTGCCAGTCAAGCCCGCATCACCTACGGGACCGCCGATCACAAATTTACCGGTGGGATTGACATGATAAGTTGTGCTCTCATCAATCCATTCTTGGCAGATGGGCTTGATAATTTTCTCAATCACATCCCTGCGGATCGTTTCCAGATCAACATCGGGATGGTGTTGGGTAGAAATGACTACAGTATCAACACGCTTTGGTTTTCCGTTTTCATATTCAACAGTAACCTGTGATTTTCCATCAGGACGTAAATACCAGATTTCTCCTCTTTTACGAGCAGAAGCCAATCTCTTGGTCAGCTTATGCGCCAGGATGATTGGTAGAGGCATGTATTCTGGAGTTTCATTAGTCGCATAGCCAAACATCAAGCCCTGGTCTCCTGCTCCTTGCTCCTCATGCAATCCTTCTCCTTCAGTCACACCTTGGGAGATATCTGGAGATTGTTCTGAAATTGCCACGAGCACTCCGCAGGTGGAACCTTCAAAACCATATTCCGGTTTGTCATAACCGATATCAAGAATTGTCTGCCGGACTAATTTCTGGATATCAACATATGTTTTAGTAGTCACTTCTCCGGCTACTACTACAAATCCGGTTTTATTCAAACACTCTACTGCAACCCGGCTATTGGGGTCGTCTTTAATCATTGCATCTAAAATAGCGTCGGAAATCTGGTCACTCACTCAAGACATCCAATAGAAACCTATTGAATTTTATCTGGGTGACCTTCAGTAACACTTTCTGATGTAAAAAGATAATTTGTCATTTTGTTTACCTCTCATTTTTCGCTGGACTGTTGATATATAAAATCTCTTGAAAACAATATTCTC
This sequence comes from Candidatus Woesearchaeota archaeon, assembly GCA_043819375.1. Lineage (GTDB taxonomy): Archaea > Nanobdellota > Nanobdellia > Woesearchaeales > GW2011-AR9 > JBDREV01. Next base: position 3,669 of record JBDREV010000121.1, on the reverse strand, counting down.
ATAGGAATATTTATAAATAATTTTAATTACTGCCTAGTTATGCTGGACGAATTGAAACAGATCAAAAAGATTAGGAACAGATTAGGAATCAACCAGAAAGAGCTTGCTGTAAAAGCAGGAGTGTCTCAAAGCCTGATCGCTAAGATTGAATCCGGAAAGATTGAGCCCACTTATTCTAAAGTCAAGAGAATCTTTGAAGCATTGAATGAATTAGAGGAGAAAGAGGAACTGAAAGCTAAGGATCTGATGAACAGGAGAGTCATCTTCATCAAGCCTAATGATATAATCAAAAAAGTGATCAGACTGATGAAAGAGAAAGGGATCTCTCAGCTGCCGGTTCTTGACCAGAAGAAGATCAGCGGCATGGTCAATGAAAAGATAATCCTGGAAAATATCTCTGAGGGGAAGAATATTGCAGAACTGAAAGTGAAAGAAGTGATGGATGATTCCCCACCGATTATCTCTTTGGAAACCAGCCAAAAGATTATCCTAGAATTATTAAAGGAAAATTCGATTGTGTTGGTTGCAGAGAAAGGAGAGGTCAGAGGGTTGATCAGCAAGAGTGATATTCTAGAAAAGTTTTAAGATTATTCTTTGGTAGCCTGATAAGCCAGAATATCTTCTGTAGAAAGCTTCTTGCCTTTCTTGATCTTGTCTTTCACTTCCGCAGTTTTCTCCTGCAGGATAGCCTTGACTGACTTCTCTTCCTCGTCCTTGAAATGCTGGCTGAGCTCATTGAACTTCTTCAGATTCTCTTCCAGTTCAGTCTTGACCTTTTCATATTCCACAGTCAGCTTGAGCATCGCTTCAGCAAAGGGCTGGATCTTTTCCCTTAACGGCTTCAGCTCATTGAAAAGAACATTCAATTCTTCATGTTTCTTCTGTGATTCCTGGGCCAGTTTCTGGATCTCCTGATGAACATCCTCTGCCTGATTCCTGGTCTGGCCAATCTCCTGAGATGCAGCATTGATCTCCTTCCAGACACTGCCCATCTTCTCTACTTCACCATATTTCTTCTTCATTTCCTTGATGGTCTTGGTGATCTGCTTTTCCTTAGAAAACTGCATCGGTTCAGTCTCGATCTTCAGTTCCAGAGCTTCAATCTGCTGTTTAAGCTGTTCAGGATCCTGCTTAAGATTAAGTTTTTGCAGCAGATCCTTGCGTTTTTGGTCAATATCTTTCTTGACAGAAAATTTATCCTTGACTTCTTTATTGAGCTTCTCCCGTTCCCCTTTCATCTCCTTAACTTTCTTAGTCAGGTTATCGCGCTCTGTCTTCAAGTTCTTGATCTTACTGGTATTGCTCTTGATCTTGTTGCGGAGATCCCTTGATTCCTGAGAAATCTTTCTCTTTTCAATGCTTAGTCTATTAAGTCTGGATTTAAGACTAGTAACGAGTTTCTTCAATTCATTGAATTCTTTTCTAAGTTCATTATTAGCTTCTTTCATAGCATTGAGATCTAGTTTAAAAAATAAAAAAAAACAAACAAGTAAGTTTTTATCCGAAGAGTGCGCCCAAACCAGCAGCAGCAGCTTCTTCTGTCTTCTTGTCGTCTTCTTTTTTCTCTTCTTTCTTCTCTTCAGCAGGAGCAGCAGATGCAGCCGCAACAGCAACTGGAGCGACAGCAGCTTTCTTGACTGCTTCTTCGATATCAACTCCATTCAGAGCTGTGACTAAAGCTTTCACTCTGGCCTCATCAACAGTGACACCAGCTCCAGCTAAAACTTTCTTGACATTTTCTTCGTTTATCTCCTTACCTGCTTTGTGAAGCAACATGGCAGCATAGACATATTCCATTTTTGATACCTCCATATGATTTTTTGAATGTGTTTGTCCTATTTGAGAGAACCCTGTTTCTTAAGCTTTTCGTAGAGCGCCTCTACTTCCTGAACCTCTTTAGGGGGCTTTTCTGCGTCAGCTTTTTTCAACTCTTCATCTACTAGAGATTCAGCTGAAGGTTTATCTTCAACTTTTGGTTCAATCTTCTTAGGAGCAAATTTCTCCTGAGTAGCCTTGATCATCTCTTCTGCCGAAGGGAGATCTTCTTTGTCAGCTTCTGAAGGCTCAGCAGCTGGTTTTAGATTTTCCTGTTTTGGTTCTTCAGCAGGTTTCTTTTCTTCCTGCTTCGGTTCGATTGGTTTTTCTGCAGGCTTCTCTTTCTTTATTTCTTTCTTCTCTTCAGCTTTTTCTTCCACTGGTTTCTCTTCTTTTTTTATCTCTTTCACAGACTCTTTTACTTTAACTTCTTCTTTAACTTCTGGCTGTTTCTCTTCTTTTGGAGTTTCCTGTTTCACTTCAGCTTTTGGCTGTTCTTTTTTCTCTGGAATCTCCAGACTAGCAGCTTCTTTCAATGACAAAGCCTGCCGTTCTGACTTGGCCAAAATCTCTTCAGTGGTCGCATCAGTAAAAATCTCCTGTTCTAAAGCCACAGCTTTTGAATCCCTGAAAGCTTTTTGTAATAATAACTCAACTGTTTCTGTAGTTGGATAGGCCACTTCCATCGCCAGATTGAGGGCTTCCTGGAAGGCAGTCACAATATTGTTGTAATACTCTTCTTCGTCAACATGTAGTTGTTTAGCGGAAAAGATGATCGCATTATCCCAAGCCGCAACTACATTCAATCCTATTTCCATCGGTTGAATATTCAGACGCTTGAGCACTTCAGCTAGCTTAGCAGTGATAATAGCTCCTTCTTTAGCTACAGTTGCATCGTTGACGATAGCCAACTTGCCCCCTTCTACTTTAGTCTTAATCCCTACACTAGCCAGTTCTGAAATAATTGGACCGGGAGCAAAATTGGTTCCTCCCGCTTTGACTACAATATCTTTAGGCGCAATCTGATTGGCCTTGGCAGGGGCCTGTGATTTGCTTTTTTGCAAAGTGGAGTAAAGTAAGAAGGGGTTTTCTTTAGATAAAATTAAGGCAGGCATTCCTCTCATCTTCTCAATAAGTGCAGTAATGTTCTCTTTCTGAGAATTTTTCAAAGAAAGTTCTAACAGCCTCTTTCTGGCCATAATCAATTCAATACCTCTTTTATACAGCTGAGCACGCATATTCTGCAGCTGACGAGCAGGAAGACTCTGCATATCGACCACAGCAATCACGGGATAAGACTGGGCCTTCTTGGCCAGTTCTTGTACAAATTTTATCTTTTTTTCTGAGGTCATTTTAGATCTTCACCGGCTTGCTCATGGTTAATTTTAAAAATATACCTTTGATGTTCTGCTGATCCAGAGGCAGTTGTTTAAGGACAGTGGTATGTAATGAAAGGATATTCTCAATAACCTGTTCTTCAGGCATATCTTCTTTACCTACAAAACATTGTAAGTTGGTGCTTTTTTTGGCAGACATCCTCACGCTTGATTGCAGCTTCTTCACCAAGGGTTCTAGGTTAGCATTAGGAGGAACTACACAACCAAATTTAGGATTGGGCATCTTCCCTTTAGTACCTAAAGTCTTACCAAAGACCTGGGCCACCTTGGGCATGAGATTAGCCTGAGCAATGAAATAATCATACTCTTGGGCCAGTTTCTTCTGTGCTTTAGTATCATACTTGACAAAGTCTGCTTCTCTTAACACAAAATCACAGACTTTATCTGCCTGCTCGCTGAGCTCCTGAGCTACAAATGCAGCTATTCTTGGTTTTTTTGCTTTGGGAAAAGGTAGAGT
>JBDREV010000120.1:0-9201 GCA_043819375.1 Candidatus Woesearchaeota archaeon | reverse complement strand
ATGGCAGAAGTCTTTTTGCAGTGCTTGCATTTGAACAACTTTATTCACCTCAACTAAAACTGAGATGAACTACTATATTAATGTGTCGTTTAGTAAACAGTGTCAATTATAGTAGCTCTTATATAACTAAAGTTCAACATTTTTTGAACCAAAAGGTTTAATAATTCCTCAATCTTTCCTATAAATGAATGAGCCTAAACCTATTCATCCCATCGATAGGAGACAAAAAAACAACCAAAGATTATATTATTGAAATTATCATCGAAGGTAAACCGCTTACTTTAAGGCAATTAGAAAACCTAATCAAAAAAAGATACGGACATTCTGTAACATATCAGGCAATCAGGAAAGCAGTATTACTTTTATCTGATGCTCAAGTTTTGAAAAAACACAGGAAATTATACTCACTAAATCAACAGTGGATTGACTCTTTATCAGAATTCGTTGACAGATTAAAAACCAGGCCCAGGCATATAGTGCCCTATGAAATAATTCATTCAAATGACGCGCACCACTATTACGTCATTCATTTTGACAGCTTGCTAGCAAGAAGAGATTATCTTGAAAAATTCGAAAGAGCCATTATTCCCACCATAAAAAATAAGGTAGTCATTATTCAAATGCCTCATGGCTATCATTCAGTTTTTAACCAAAGAAGAATAATGGACAGAATGAATTTGTTTAATAAGCACGGAATAAAATTATACCGCCTATATCGCGGAAATTCCTTTATTGACAAGTTTTCTGCTTCCATATACAAAAGATACGGGGGTAAAACAAAACTCGGCATCAATTATGATTTAGACTCTTGGTTTATAATCTATGGCGATTGGATATTTCAAACCTTTCTTAATAAAGAAATGAAGGAAATCCAGGAAAAGTTTTTCTCAGCCACCAGTAAATTTGACGATTCGTACTTTGAGTTCATGGAGAAATTTTATTACAAGAAAAGCAGGATAAAGGTCATCATCCAAAAAAATCATGTCCTGGCAGATAGGCTTAGGGAACAAAGCATCGAATATTTTAAAAGCCAAAAAAAAATTATCCCAATAAAATGCCCAAAATGATAATCGGCCTAACAGGAACAATCGCATCAGGAAAGACCACTGTAGCTGAGATTCTCAAGAAAAAAGGTTTTTCCCACTATACTTACTCAGACATCCTAAGAGAAGAAGCTAAAAAAAGGGATATTATACCAACAAGAGAAAATCTCCAAAAATTAGGTAATCAGGTCAAGACAGAAAATCAAAATCCAGGAATACTGTCAAAATTGATTGTAGAGAGATCTCACTCTAAAAACATCCTAGCAGATGGAATACGGACTTTAGATGAGATTCATGAACTCAGGAAATACCCCCATTCATTCATTCTCGGTATAGACGCACCTCAGAAAATCAGATACGAACGGCTGAAAGCAAGAAATCGCTCCGGCGATCCTCTTTCTTTTAAGGAGTTTAAAGAGATTGACGATCATGAAAATCAAGGCCTCACTCCAGGTCAAGATATTAATAATTGCTTGAAAAATGCTGATTACCTCATCCTCAACAATAAATCAGAAGCCGACTTAAAGATTCAAGTTGATAGTATCTTAGAAAAATTACTAATTAAATAGGGTCTCTGCATGTTTTCTCTGCTCATATAATTTCTTAAGTTCTGGATAGACGTGTGCCTGATCCCCAGATGACAGATGTTTATAAGTTTGGATTACCTCACCATAAGCCCTCTTCGCTTTATCCAATTTGACTTTCTCAATCAGTTTCCTGATTTTGGCAATCCCAGACATCACTTCCTTAATATCAGCATAGACAACCTTCTTAGTTGCTACTGGTGTGATAGCCTTCTTTTTGGGCTGACTTGGTTTAATTGTCTTTCTAACTGTTTTTTCAACTGGCTGCTGAACAAACAGTTGTTCAGCCTTCTTTCGCTCATCGTAAAGATCTCTAATATCACCATAGACTCTCTTCTTATCATCTGTAGGCAATTTCGTATAAGCCCTCATAATATCAGTATATATGAATTTCACTCTCTTAAAGTCCAGTCGCATAAGTCCTTCACGAGCTTCTGCAATTCTGTTCAGGATATTATCAACGTTCTGAGGAAATTTCTTTAACAGATGCTCTTCCTTCCATATCAAATCTCGTGGTTTATAGGTCAAGTTATCTTCCTTGATAGCCTGAATAGCTTTCTGGATCTCCAGCTTCCTTTCCTGTTCATCCCTTTCTAGCCTATCTTTAGCTTCGACGACCTTACCACCCACTCTCTGTTTCTCCTTCCTGATTTGCCTTCTATCTAGACGAATCTTCTTTCCTTCTGACTCAGGCATTTTAGCCTGTGAAGTAAACCCAGGCAGAAGTGATATCTCTCTATGAATCTGTTGTTTCTCTTGCTCCGCGCGTCTTCTCTCCAGCATCATATCCCTTCTTGTTCGTTGACCCTTCTTTGAAAGAACCCTTAAAATTTGCTTTGTTTGCCGATCCATCTTACGAGAGGCCTTTTTTGACAACCTATCTTCAGATAGCGGATGCAAAGCTGCAATTTTCTTCTCCAGGTCAAGCTCAATTTCCAAAGGTTCCTTTTTAAATAGATCAGCAAGAAATGCCAGAGATTTCATTTTCTTGGATTTCTGGATTGCCTTGGGTATTTTCTCTGGCTCTACCTCAACTGGTTCCATCATTATATCTGGTTGCATATCAGTTGGTTCAGCTTCTGATGATTCTGGAGAAGGCGGCACAGGTATCTGCATATCCTTCTCACTTTCCCCAGGTAGGGGCGGTTCAGAGGGTAACGGAATTTTTTTACTCAACTCATCGATCAGTTCTCGCTCCTGTCTCTTTAGTCTCTCTTGTTCCTTTTCTTCTATCTCCTTTGCCTCCTCAATAAGCTGTTTTTCCCTTTTCTCATTCTCAATTTGAATTCGGTCATCATCACTTAACTCCAAAAGCTTTCTCCTCATTTCATTTTCAGATTCTATTCTCTTGAGATTGGCCATCGGGCTCAAACTTTCCTTAGTCCTACCCAATTTTATCGCTCTGTGCTCCTTTAACTTCTTTTCTTTCTCCTCATCTGCCACCTCAAGTCTCTTTCTACGCTTATGTTTATGCAATTCCTTCTCCCTTTCCCTTAAGAGCCATTTGGCCTCTTCTTTCTTTTTAGTGGCTCCTTGAAGGTTCTCCTTTCTTTTTTTATCATGATGCCTAAGATGATGCAATTTAACATTCAGTTCCTTTCTCTGTCTTTTGATATCCTGCTTAGAGTGAAGTAAGGTTTTCTTTTTAGGTATGCCTAGAATTTGAGAAATTCTCTCCTTTCTCTGTTTTTTTCTTCTAGCCTTCTCTGCCATCCTTTCCAATTTCCTTTTCAAGTGCTCTTCTTGCTTTCTTTGCCTTTCCTTCTTTTTCTCCCTCTCCAACTGCCTCTTTTTCATTAGTGCTTGTCTCTGATTTCTCTCCTTTTCTTCCTTTCTAAGAATAACCTGTTGTTCCCTCTCTCTGTCCAATTGTCTTTTATCGTCTATCACAAGACTCGGCTCGGCCCTCTTCTTTTTGTCCTCTTCTTCACTTCTTTTTGGTTCTAATCTCTCTTCCTTCTCTCTAGGCTCCTTACCTTCCTCATCCAATCTTCTTTGCGTTTCTTTCCTTCTCTCTTCTTCCTCTCTCTGCTGATTTAACACCTCCCTCATCAGTTCCTTCTCCAACCTTTCCTTCTCTTTTTTTTCCTGTTTAAGTAGCACTTCCTGATCATGCTTTCTCCGTTTCTCTTGCTTCTCTGCCTCTCTTTGTTGCCTCACCTCCTCTTTCCGCTTCTCTAGTTTCTTCATGTCCTTAATTTCTGCCTTATTCAGCAATGGAGGAGAATCTTCCTTCCCAATCTTTTCATCTGTTTCTTTACTCCATTTCCCAAAAAAATTCAAGGCTTTCCCTTTTCTTTCCTCACGTAGTAATTTTTGCCTTTCCCTATCCTTTGCAACATGTAATAATCCCTTACCTCTTTTTCCCTCGATTATTGGCAACTCGTCTTTTGCTCTCTTTTGTTCTTTCCTCTCTCTTTTTTCAATTTCCAGTTGTCTTCGTGCTTCCCTTTCTTTCTTCTCCTGCTCCCTCTGTTGTCTCTTCGCATCCTTAATTCTCTCTCTTTCTACTTTAGCAAGTTCCTTACCATTATCCAAAACTCTCTCTCCTTCTTTTTCTTTAATAATATCTACTGACTCCCTACGAGATTTGGACAAACCTACTCTACTTAATAGTGTACCAAATTTATATTTTAGAATATCAACATTCTCCCGTATCTTTTCTCTCCTGAGTTCTTTCTCCCTTTGCTCCGCTAACTCGTGTAATGTTCTTCTTTTCTCTAGCTTTTTCCTTTTCTTTTCTTGAGCTTTCTCCTCCAAATCGCGATCCTTAATCTCACTAGCTTCTTTCTTTGTTGGTTTTTTTTCTTCCCCCTTTTTCACATCTCTCTCATCCTGTTGCTTCTCCTTGGCTTTTTTCTTAAGCTCCTTTTCTAGTGGCACTACCTGCTCATGCCTCCTCTGCTTCTCTGCTTCTCTTTGCGCCCTCAATTCTTCCTTTCTCTTTTCCTTCTCCAGCCTCTTCATATCTTTCTTTTCCAGTTTAAGTCGCACCTCTTCCTCGTGCCTCCTCTGTTTCTCTAGCTCTTCAGCTTCCCTATGTAGTTTCAACTCCTCCTTTCTCTTCTGCTTATCCAGCTTTTCCTTCTCTTTATTGTTCTGCTTAAGTCGCACCTCTTCCTCGTACCTCTTCTGTTTCTCTTGCTTATTAGCTTCTCTCTGTTGCTGCTCTTTAGTTTGCTCCCTAAGTTCTTTTTCCTTGGACTTTCTCTCTTTAAGTGGGTCCTCGGATTCTTTCTTTTTCAGCTCTTTAGGTTTAGCTAGGATTTCTCTCTTCTTTGCTTTCCCCTGTCGCTCTCTTTCCTTTATTTTCTTCTTGAGCAACTTGAGTCGTTGTTTCTGCAGTTTCTCCTCCTCTCTCCTCAGTTTTTTTTCAAGTTTCCTCTCTAGAGCTAGCTCAACTTTTTCATAATGCTTAAGTTCACCTTGTGAAAGCTCGCTTGGTGGAGGTGGCGGCGGAGGTAATATTTTCTGAGATTTCTTCTTACCTAGAATCATAAGTAGCGCAGAAAGAGTAGTAAATAAGAACACGTACAGTATACTCTCTGCTATAATAAGCATTGCTCACCCCTCTTTTGATAAAAAACTATGACTTCCCATATATAAAGTTTTGGGTGATATATCTGGAAATTTGTGGCCAATATCAAATAATTTTGATAATCTTTTGCTTAGAAGTCAGACCCCTTGCGATGCTCACATCCTTCCCAAATTCCCGTTTAAAAAATTTTACGATTTCAAGATTTGCTTTCCCATCCTTAGGGGCTGCATGGACATTCATCAAATATGCTTTCCTCTCTTCATTATACCCACCAAGTTCTGTTTTTGGCATATTTGTCTTTACTATTAGCTTAAAACTGCTTGAGAACTCCATTTAATTATAATCTCTCCAAGTATGTCTACACTTCTCACATTTGAGGAATTTAGTCTCAGGTTCATCGCTGGCTCTTGTCTGAACCAACCAGAAATATGCTTTCCTGTGGCCGCATTTTGGGCATTCCGCTTCAGTCTTAGGAAGTGTTTGCAGCTCTCTCTCATCGATAACTTCAACTGCTCTGTTTTTTTCTGTTTTACCTTCCTTAATCGTTGCTTGATTTATATCCTTACTTTTATGTCCGCAACTACAAGCCAGAATCCGCTTATTTCCTTCCTTTTTTGGTATAAGGATTGATCCACATTTTGGGCAAAAGACCATTTTCTCACCTGATGCAAAAATTGAAATCATGAAACAGACATGCAAATTCAACTGCAAATATCTTTACATATCCGAGATAAGGTACTCTTATAAAAGCTTTTCCAATAATCTGGCTCTCCTTAATATCAGATTCATATAAGCACCCGCTCCGAAACTGACACCCGTTTATGGATGTCGGATTTGTTAAATAGTTATCTCCTTTAGTCTGAAAAATCCATTCTCCATTCTTGTCAATCTTTTTGACAACCCGATGAATGATTGGATCAGGCCTGGGATTAACCCTCGCCCCGCTAAATACAATAATATCTCCCACATTTACCTTATTTGGAGATGAGCCTACGAGAACCATAATATCTCCCTTATTGAATCCATTCTTCATCGTAAAGGTAAGAAACATTTCCTGGGTGATTCCCGCTTCCTCATACCAGGATCCAGTATTTCCCCACCATTCCCCAAAGTTTCCTTCATGCATCATACTCCCCGATACAACCGCAACGATTGGATGGCTTGTACTGAGTATAAAGCCCAATCCTGGATATACTAGATACTTGATCAGGATAAATGCAAGGATAATATTGATTATCCAGCTTTCCACGCTGTCCTCCTGCCAGATAAAAAACCAAATCTTACCAAGAATTGATTTCCCCTTATATTTTCCTTGATAAAATCTCTTGAAATACCTCATGATTTGGACTTTTTGGCGTAACTTTAAAAAGATTATGATTACCCTACAACTTTATGAACAAAAACCCCCAGTACTTTGAAGGCGTTCTCCAGCTTAGAAATCCCACCCAGAAAATCATCGATTTTGTTGCTGACAGGGTGGAAGAAAATGAAGATGTCTGGATTGCCAAAACAGTGAAGCACAAAACAGGCCTAGATCTCTATATGTCCTCCAACAAATTTCTACTTAAAATTGGAAAAAGGCTTAAGGAAAAATTTCCTGGAAAGCTTTTAAAGACTAAAACACTCTTCACACAGCATAGGCTCACAAGTAAGAAAGTATATCGGGGTTGCATTTTGTTCAAGAATTATAGTGTTAAAAAAGGAGACGTTCTGGATATCCGTGGAGATTCAATCAAAGTAATTTCAGTGAAAAAAGATATTTTCGGAAAAAACACCAAGACAAATAAGAAAGTCCACATACGTTTTGATCAGCTGGAATAGACTATGCTCTACTCCTTTTATAATCTTCAATGATCTTATGGATTGTATCCTTTTTGTCCATTTTTTTATCCAGAATTGATTTTTTGATTAAGGCAAAATCTACAAATTCCCTATAAGACAGATTACTTACATTGACTAAATGAAAAGGAAGCCTAGCAATATTTCCTTTACTGACATTATTTTTAAATAAAACCGTTGTAACTTTTTCCTTCAATTCCCCGATGATTTTCTCACTATATACATTGATATCTTCAACCAAGAGAATGTCCCCGTAAGAGATATTCAATTTATTCTCCCTAGCCTCATACTCTCTCAATCCCAGATTCTTCAACTTCTTCAACACATAGTACTGACTAATATTGGAAATCAGTGAATAAATTCCTTTAATTTCCTCCTCCAAATTCTCAATTGTTCCTTTTTTCTCTTCCAGTTGCTGAATTATTTCATGTATTTTTTTATCTTTATGGTCAAAAAGCACTCCAATTTTTCTCGAGTCGATCCTTTGCTTCTTTTGAAGTTTATTTTGGTATCTGTTAAGGTCCCCCTCAAGATACACAAGCTTTTCTCTCTGCTCTTTACTGAAATTTTTCAATAACTTATTTTCTTGTTCAAATCTCTTGAGCTTTTTATAAAGCAGTAAAAAATCCCTTTCCTCGAAATGTCTCTCTTCAATGGCCTTTCGGACTTTTACTGATTCCTCATCCTGATTCTCCAACAAAGCAATAGCTGCTTTTATGGGTAAATCATATTTGATCACATATATAATAAGTTCATTCAACAATTCCTCTTTTTTGTTCTCAGTCACATATTTCTTCACCTTATTGAGGGTCTTAGAATACGCATTAAACGCATTAAAAGCGCTTGCCAATGCATCCATCTGATGGCTGTCTTTAAATTCATGGTCATCTGTCAAGATTTTCTTCTCTCCAACTTTAAGATCGCTTTGAAGTGTAACAACTATTGCTCCTGTTTTTGCTGAAAACTTATCAATCAAATCAGGTACTTTAGATTTATCCGTGCCAACCAGGACAGGAATTCCATGTTTTACAATTTTTTTGACCATTAAATCAAGTCCCATATCCCTCACAGAATTCAACTCAGTAACCTTCCCATTAATATCCAAGATAGCATAGCCTGAAGTAGTCCCTGGGTCAATACCTACAATCAGCGCAGTTTTAGGCATAAAAATAGTATTACCCTTGGATATTTTAACCTTTCTTGATTTAAGTTACTCATAATTGAGAAGCAAAACATTTATAAGTAGTTATTCATTCCCAAGATTATGTCCCAAGACTCAATTTTACTTTATCTTGCAAGAAAAGGCGCTTTAGACAGATACATAGAACTCTCCACAATAAAAATCTCAAAAGAGCTAAAGACCTCGCAACAGACAGTCAGCAGAAAACTAGTGGAGTTAGAAGCTAAGGATTTTATTGAGAGAATTCCCAGCACCAGAGGCATCAAGATAAGATTCAAAGAAAATGGAAAAAATGTCTTGGAAGACCTCTATGCCAATCTCAAAACAGTCTTAAAAGAAACAAAGCCGTCAATTAAAGGAGTTGTAGTATCTGGTCTTGGAGAAGGCGCCTATTATGTCTCCTTAAAACCCTATCTTGCCCAATTTAAGAATAAACTGGGCATTATTCCTTATAAGGGCACCCTCAACCTAAGAGTCGACCATAATCATTTACTTAGTTTCATAAGTTCCATGGAAAAAATCACAATTAATGGATTTAAAACCAAAACCCGTTCTTTTGGACCGATAGACGCTTATAAGATCAATTATCAAGGAGTTGATGCTGCCATCATCATCCCTGATAGGACCTCTCATAAAAGGGAAACCATCGAAATCATTTCCAAAGTGTATCTAAGAGATAAATTCTCATTAAAAGACGGTGATGAAGTCGAGATTAAAAATGGCTAAAATCGGTATCTGTGATACAACCTTTGCAAGAGTTGATATGTATAAGATAGCAAAAAGAGCTATTGACGATAGTTTGCGGAAGATAAAAATCGAGAGATATACTGTACCAGGAATAAAGGACCTCCCGGTGGCGGCAAAAAAACTTTTTGATGATCACAATTGTGACATTGTGCTTGCGCTAGGGATGCCTGGTGACAAAGAGATTGACAAGCAATGCGCTCATGAAGCATCCCAAGGATTGATCCAAACACAGTTGATGACAAACAAGCACATTATTGAGGTCTTTGTCCA
>JBDREV010000119.1:0-4649 GCA_043819375.1 Candidatus Woesearchaeota archaeon | reverse complement strand
AGAACCGATAATTGAAGAGGCTCCCCAGACTTTTAAGCCGATAAGGACCTATACAGACAACTGCCTGATCCAAACTGCTAAAAAAGGCTTGATTTTGATTGGTCAGCAAGGGGGTTATATCCATCCGGAAATAGTGGGAAGTTATTCTGCTGCAGATCCTGTTGATGCTGACGGCATTAATTTAGAGCCAGTCTTAGTGCCTTACTGGCATTATAATGTTGAAGCTAACCCTTCTGATAAAGTTGTTTATACTTCTTTAAAACCTAAACTTTATGCTCCAGAAGATCCGGTGATGAGTATTGAAACGCAATTGTCTAGTTTTGTTGAAGATCAGCTTGATGAATGTCTTGATGATTATCTCCCTTTCGAAAACGAAGGTTTCCGAATCAATAAAGAAAATCTAAAGAAGGTTGAGGCTACTGTTGGAGAGAGCAGTGTTAATTTCTTGCTGACCATGAATGTCAAAGCAGAAAAAGAGAGCATGGAAGCTTCTTTCGACAAATTTTTTGTGAAAATCCCCCTGGAACTAAAACATTACTATGAAACTGCTGATTTAATAGCTTCCGAACAACAAAAAAATTTCTTCCTTGAACGTCAAGGCTTAGAAGTTCTTTCAGCTTATTCTGCTGTAGATCCTCAATTATTCCCTCCTCAAGCAGAGGTTAGATTTGAATATTTCGCTCCTTACTCCTGGAGTGAAAATACTTTACAAACTAATTTTAAAGATTTATTGATCTCTTATGTCCCGATGTTAAGGTTTTTAGGAAGCGAGAATTTTTATTATCGGGTTGAAGACAGAAGTTATTTCACCCAAAAAATCTTAGACAACATGGTCCTGCCATTGTTTGGCGCAGAAGATCTACAGGTAAACTTTGACTATTTCGGCTGGGAACCTTACTTCAAGACTAACAGCGACGCTGAAGGGATCATCAAGCCGGAAAATATTTTCATAAGCGCCTGGGTTTTAAGTTACGGTCAGCAAAGATACGAAACTCATTATGATGCTAGTTATCCTGTCTTGGTAACTTTGAATGACGAATTTGCTTTTGATGGCGAAGGATATAAGTTCCTTTTTGCGCTGGAATCAAACATCAGGAACAATAACCCTGCTGTTGAGGGAGTGGTCAGAGAAAGTTATCCTAAAGCAGTAACTTCTTTAGCCTGTGACAATGAACAAAAAAACACTGAGATGTTAAAAACAGTTGTAGTAGACAGTTTTAGTGGAGATCCGTTAGAAGCGGTAAGAGTCGGATTCACCATCCCTGACCAAACTGATTGTGAGATCGGTTCAACTGATGAAGAGGGAGTTTTAGAAAGCAAATATCCTTCTGTCTATGGCGGAGTTGTTAATTTTATACAGACCGACTACTTGACTAACATGTATCCTATCGACACTTACAAATATCAAGACCAGCAAGGAATGATCGGTTATGCCGCTGCCGGTTATCAAGAGAAAGTTGTCGAGATGGATAAGTTCAAGATCATCAACATCTCGGCTCGGAAAAGAAATGTGCAGAAATGTGTTACAAGCTATGATGGAAAGACCACTTCTTGTTTCATCAATGATGGACAGTCTTTGTTATTTAAAGAACCGATCTATCAGTATGAAGCTAATGGAAGTCTGAATCGGCTCAACAAATATTATCTCTCCGGCAGATCTTCTGAACTAAATGAAGATGAAGAAGTTCTGCTTACTTTACAAAGAATCTCTGGGTTCCATGATGAAGTCATGAGCCAGGAATGGAGCATTTCTGCTTCAGTCAAGAAAGGAGAAGCTGCTGAAGTGCAATTAGTTCCAGGTTTATACAAAGTTAACGGAATGTTAACTAATGATCAGAAATTAGTCATTCCAAAAGAAGAAAGATGTACTAAGTATGATGTCTTATTCTGGGAACAAGAAGCTTGTTTTGATTTTGATGAGATCTCTAGTGATAAATACCTTAGTGGAAACTTAAACTGGGATACTCCAGAAAATTATCTTATAATTACCCCCGAAGATCTTTATACTTCCCAGGAACTGACCTTTTTCATCCCTAACCAGGACATCTATTCTGTCCCTGAAAACATGAGGTTGGTAGAAGATTTACAGGTTCCAGGAAGATTATCGGAATTATCTAAAAAAGAAACGATCAGGCCATCGTTAGAACCAGAATATATACCAATTTCAGAAGAGTGAACAAAATGAACGGAACAAAGATGTGGAGTTTCATAGGATTATTCATGATTGCTTTAGTGATTAGCTTGCCATTAAATTCAGCTAATGCTCTAGCTCTTTCAGTGCAGATAACCAAGAATGAAGGCCAGGCTGGCATAAAGAACTATATAGATGCAACGGGAGATGTTTGGACCGTAGAAGCCTTAATTGCTGGAACTTCTAATGATAGTGTCAGTCCAGAGAATGTAAAATTAAAGATTGGTGAGAATGAAGCTTCTTTTCAGTCCTGCACCAGCAGCACTTTAGGTACAAGTTGTGAATATATTAGTCCTTTGACGGATGGAGTTCAGGAAGGAGAACACGCTTTCCAGGTAGTTTATAATTTCCTGAATATTCTGGGCAATCCTGATTCCATGTCTAATGGAGACTTTATCCGAGCAGACGGTTCTGCTCCGACGATCCAGTTTTTTGCTGGAGATGTAAAACAAAATAGTAAAGGCCAGGTAGAACTGAATTTTAAGGTGACTGATAAAAGCCTGGGTGCTCCGGCCGTAGGGTTAAAACAGATTGACATTTTAGAAGCAAATACTGGAGAAGTATTAGAGAGTATCACTGATTTTAAAGAAGGACAAGATAGTTATAGTTATGTTGAAGATGGAACTTTTAACGGTTTGTTACAGGCTGAGCTTACCGGAGAAGGTAAAAAAGGGTTAAAGATTAGAGCAGAAGACCGTTTAGGCCACAAGGTTATCAGTAAAGCAGTTTATTTTGATGCCGATTTTGTCAAGCCGGAGATAGTCGGAACATTTAACCTTACTAAGTTTGGAGAATTCATCGGCCAATTTACCGGCAGTACTGATGTAATTTTAGATGTTCTGGAATCAAGCGTCCCTGTTGTTAAAGCTTATTCTGACCAAGCAAAACTAAGTGGTCAATCAGCTGAATGTGATTCTGATGAAGAAGTTGATAATTTATGGCATTGCACCTGGAAAGATGTTGAAGTCAATCCTGAAAGTACTGTTGCCATCTTGTTTGTGATTGTAGACGAGCACGGTAATAAGGTTGAACAATCTTTATCAAGAACATTTGTAGTAGACAATTCTTTTCCACAGATAAAATTCTTCGGTACTGATAGACAATTTGATGGTAATAGTTATCTTAACGGAAAAAAAGAGAACCGGATTATTTTAGTAGCATCAGATGACGGGGCAGGAATTTCTGCAGATGGAATCAGAGCTAATCTTATAGCTTTTGGTAAAAGCAGTTCTGAAAGACCAAACGAGTGTGAAGAGGCTGAAGGAGATTTGTCCTGTTATTGGGATGTAGACGCTTCATTAGGTGATGGAGTTTTAACTTTTGGCTTATCGATGTTTAAAGATAATGTTGGTAATGAAGGAGATATGCCTGAATCTGAATTTTTTGTTGATAGCGTAGGTCCAAAAGTTGAGAAGATTGAAGTTTATGGCTTGTCGGAAGCAGGGGACAAGAATTATTTCCAGAGTAATGATATAATGAAGATAGTTTTTACTGCTTCTGAAAGCAGCGGACTAAATATATTAGTAGACCTTCGTGATGTGGTCATGGATGCTGAGACTAAGTTTCCGGAAGATTTTTTCACGCAAGGATTAGGAGACGGCTGGCAAAGATTTACTGACGATAATTGTGAGAAAGTTAAAGGTAAATGGGAATGTGTTCTAGAGACCGAAGCTCTCAAAAGCGGTCCAGCTAAAGAGCAAATCGAGATCAAGATCCAAGATACAGCTGGAAATGATGCTAACCTCTGGCCTGTCCCTGAAAAAGAACCTCAGAACGTCGTCAGAGGCAAAGAAGGAAAATATACTATCGATATTGCCGGTTTATCTACAGAAGACAATCCTGATTATTGGGAAGTAAGTTCGACAAGATCTTTATTATCTTTTGTTGATCTAGACACTACTCAAATCTCTTATACCAGAATGCCGGTGAAAGTTAGTTTTAAGAGCGACAGTTCTCAGGCAAAGATTCTTTCTATCGAGTTGATTGGCTGCGGTCCGGAAGAAGGGGTTCTTCAGAGCAAGACTTCTGAAGGAAATGAAACTGCTTATGAAGATACGGCTGCTACAGCTAATAATCCTCAGATCAGCAGGGCTTTATTATACGGGACAGATTTCCCCGGCGGAAGCAGTTCTCCAGTCGATACGACAGCCATCTTGGAATTCCAGCCTTTCAATGGCCGACAGATGTTTGGCGTAGGAAGCGAAACTTTCGATCAGGCTGAAGTAAAATATCTCTGCCAGATGAAGATCTATACTAAAGTTGGCAAGTATGCAATCCAGGCTGCTGAGATCCAGGATGTAAAGATTACTGTCCCTTTTGCTTTCAGCTATCTAGGAAGCATGGATGAAACCTTGAAGAAGAAAGTTACTGATCTGAAAGAAGATGGATGGATGACTTTCTTTGATGTGATTCATGTCATGCATTTAGTTTTGCAATGGATCAATTATATCGCTTCAAT
>JBDREV010000118.1:0-7881 GCA_043819375.1 Candidatus Woesearchaeota archaeon | reverse complement strand
CCAGAAATAAGGATTTTCATTCCTTTGTGTTTTCTAGAATATTTTTTTAGCACAGTTTTTGCTCTCTTGAGTCTATCTTTTCTTATAAAGTTTTTTCCATTAATCTGATCATTTATTTCAAACAATTCAAACATTCCCTTTAATTTTTTCTTGATAAAATGATTATAATAATATCTTTCATTTTCAGATAACTTTTCTTTGTTTAGTTTTGCTTTGAGAATGTTGAAATAATTCTCACTAAAAATTGCTGGCACTAAATCTGGTTTAGCTTGATCAAGATTTTTCAAACTTAAGTTATTTTCTAAATATATCATTTGGTATGTTTCAATATACCTAATTTATATATAAATCTTTCTATAATGTTTGGGTGGTTGGTATAAACTATTTTGTTAAATCTTTTTCCTTTTCTAAATCAGTAAATATTATAAAACAACCTCTATATTCAAGCATAGATGGGTAAGGCGTTTATCACTGCTTTCGAGAAGAAAGTTATGGACACTGTTGAAAAGTACAATCTAATTAGTCCGAAGGATAAGGTGATTGTAGCTGTTTCTGGGGGGAAGGATTCCACCGCTGTACTTTATTTACTTAATAAGTTAGGCTACAAAGCGGAAGGATTGATCATCGATCTGTTGATCGGCAAATGGTCAGATCAGAATTTGAGTAATATCCAAGGCTTCTGTGATAAGCATAAGATCAAGCTGCATGTTGTTAATCTCAGGGAAGAGTTTGGCTGCTCAATGTGTTATTTCCGTTCCAGAGTACAAGTTAAGCATAAGCTAAATAACTGCCTGATCTGTGGAATCATCAAAAGATGGCTGCTGAACAAAAAATCCAGAGGATTAGGAGCAACAAAGATAGCCACCGGCCACAATCTCGATGATGGTGCGGAAACAGTATTGATGAACCTGTTCAAAGGCAAGCTGGAGATGAATATGAGTATGGGTCCGATGACCGGTATTATTCGAGATAAAAAGTTTGTTCCCCGGATCAAGCCATTGTATTTCTGCTTGAATGAAGAAGTCCGGAAATATTCTGAATCAATGGGTTTTCCAGTTGTTTATGAGCCCTGTCCTTGCTCAGTGAATGTGTTCAGGAGAAAGGTCAGGAATGAGTTGAAGGAGCTGGAGAAGAAGAATTCTAAGATCAAGATGAACATTGTCTCTGCTTTTTTAGAGATCCTGCCAAAAATACAAGAGAGATATAAAACTACAGAGAAACTTAATTACTGCACTAGATGTGGAGAGCCCAGCAGAGGAGAACTGTGCAAGATGTGTGATCTTTTACAGAAGATGACTGATTAAATATTTAAAGGGAGGAACCTTAAACTAAAAAATGAAAAACCGCATCGTTGGATACATTATCATAGGCATCACTTTGGTTATTGGCCTGATCATCTTTTCGTTTAACCGGGCCCTGAGCAAGATAGTGAGCACTGCTTGCTCCCATGGTGAAAGCTGTCCAATGTGGGGTACCCTAGGTTTACAGACTAATATCAGTCTAAGCCTGATGATATTCATCGGCCTGATTGGTCTTTACTTGGTCTTTTTTGGAAAAGAAGAAGTATTGATCTCTGAGGCAAAAAAATCTGAATCCAAAAAGATCAACAAAGAAAAGTATGCTGAAGTACTCAAAGATTTGGATGAAGAAGAGAAGAATGTCTTTGAAAAGCTGCTGGAAGCCGAAGGTACTATCTTCCAGTCTGACTTAGTGGAAAAGACAAATTTGAATAAAGTGAAGGTAACAAGGATCCTGGACAAACTTGAAGGCAAGGCCTTGATCGAAAGGAAGAGAAGAGGAATGACTAACGTAGTCATCCTTAAACATTAAGATGAATAAGCTAGTTATACATTATAGTGAAATAGGAACTAAGGGGAAGAACAGGGATTTCTTTGAGAAGAAATTGATGGAGAACTTGAAGAAAGTTTTAGCTGAAGATGCTACTAAAGTCTATCGTCGATATGGTGTAATTATTTCCGATTTGAAAGAAAGGGTCGATCAGAACAAGATCACTGAATCGTTAAGATTAATGCCGGGAATCTCTCATTTTTCTTTTGCGGTAGAAGCAAGACTGGATCTGGAAGAGATCAAAGAGCAAGCCTTGGCTGTACTGGAGGAAAAAGAATTCACTCTGTTTAAAGTGGAGACAAAGCGCTCTAACAAGCAGTTTCCTCTGAAATCTCCGGATGTGAGCAGGGAAGTAGGCAAGTTCATTGAAGCCAAGACTGGAAAGAAAGCGGATTACAAACAGGCGGAAGTTGTTCTGAATGTGGAGATCGGCGAGAAACAAGTTTTTATCTATGCGGGCAAAATTGCTGGGGTGGGGGGATTGCCCACTGGAACTGCTGGCAAAGTGGTCTGTTCTTTATCCGGGGGGATTGACAGCCCAGTAGCTTCTTTCTTATTGATGAAAAGAGGCTGTGAAGTGGTGTTTGTACATTTCTTTAACAAGACCATCAAAGGTGATGCTGTGTTGGAAAAGATTGAAGATCTGGTCAAGCAGTTGTCAAAGATTCAGTTGAAAGCCAAGCTGTACATCATTCCCTTTGCTGAAGTGCAGAAAGAGATTACTTTGAATGTTCCCGCTAAATCTCGGATGATTGTTTATCGTAGATTTATGATGAAGATCATCAATCAGATCCTGATCAAAGAGAAAGCCAAAGGTATTGTCACTGGTGATTCAGTTGGGCAGGTGGCTTCTCAGACCTTGGATAATCTTACTTGTATCTATGCTGCAGCTTCTTTTCCATTATTTGCACCTTTGATCGGGATGAATAAAGAAGAGATTGTTAATTTAGGGAAGATGATCGGGACTTATGAGATTAGTATCCAGCCTTATCCTGACTGCTGTTCCTTTATGATCGCCCAGCACCCGGAGACGAAAGGGAAATTGGAAGAGATTGAGAAGGCAGAAGATTTTATTGAAGATAAAGAAAACTTAGTTAGGGAAGCAGTGGAGAAGGCTGAGGTTAAAAGCTTTTGAAACTAGTTTCAAACAATAACTTATAAGGGGTTTCATTCTTTTAGATTGCATGAAAAAAGCAATCATGTTTGGTTTAGTGCTGTTATCCTTGTTTTTGATCGGATGTGCAGGCAATGAAGCAACCGGAAATAGTGTGGTGAAAGGGAGCAACCAATATGTTGAGATTCCTGTAGATGAGATCACAACCCAGTTGACTAAATATGACTACAATGCCAAGGGTATTGCAGTAACTTATTTTGCAGTCAAGGGTACTGATGGGAATATCAGAACAGCTTTTGATGCCTGCGATGTCTGCGGAGGAAAGAAAGGTTATCATCAGCAGGGAACAGATATTGTCTGCAACAATTGTGGAAGAGTATTCAGCATCAACGGTCTGGGAACACAAAACAAAGGTTATGGCTGCTGGCCGAGTTATCTGCCGCACAAAATAGAAAATAATCAAGTGATTATCAGCACAAAAGATCTGGAAGCAGGAGCCTATCGTTTTAAGTGAGGTGGAAAAATGGTTTATTATGGATCATGCCCAATGTTTAATCTTGGAGGTGGAACAATGTTTTTTGGAATCTTATTGTGGATCTTGTTGATTGCCGGAGCGATCTGGTTGATCACTAGATAGGTTAACAACAAAAATTTTAGTTTTGGTAAGGCTCCTTTAGAGATACTGGAAGAGAGATATGCAAGAGGAGAATTAACAAAAAAACAGTTTGAGGAGATGAAAAAGGAGTTAAGAAAATGAAAAAAGAAACTATTATTGTGAAGGGTATGCATTGCCACAGCTGTGAAGTATTGATCAAAGACAGATTAGCAGAATTAGGCGTAAAAACAAGAGTAGATTTGACTGAAGATAAAGTGGATGTCTTATACAATCCGGAAAAAATAGATTTAACTAAAATCAAATCAGAGATCAGATCCTTGGGTTACAAAGTTGATGGTAAAAAGAACAAAAACAGCTTCTGGCAGGGATTGATGTACGGACTTATCCCCCATATCGGCTGTATCGCCTTTATCATCGGCTCTATCTTAGGGGTTACAGTATTGATGAATTTCTTCAAGCCGCTCCTGATGAGCAGATATTTTTTCCATGCTCTGATGGGGGTCTCGATCGGATTTGCTACTTTGTCTTCAGCGTTATATCTGAGAAAGAATCACTTATTTTCCTGGAAAGGAGCAAAAAAGAAGTGGGGATATCTTTCCACTATGTATGGGTCAACGATTGGGATAAACTTACTCTTGTTTTTAGTCATCTTTCCGATGCTGGCCAATGCTTCTTCAGGAGAGATTAACACCGCAGGATTGTCTTCTTTGAATTTGGCAGTAGATATTCCCTGTCCGGGTCATGCTCCACTGATCACAGAAGAGCTGAAAACGATTGCTGGAGTGAAAGAGACTAAATTCAGCTTTCCGAAGAATTTTGAGGTTTGGTATGATCCAAGTATTACTAACTACCAAGAGATCCTCTCTTTAGAAGTTTTCAAGAGTTATCCAGCAACTGTTCTTGAAGGGACAGTAGCAGAATCTTCTGAGAATGCTCCAGCTAGCTGCTGTGGAGGAAGTTCTTGTGGAAGCAGTACAGAAAGCTGTGGCTGCGGCAGTTATTGACGTTTAAGAAAACTTTATAACAATTGAAGTAATCAAAAGAAAAAAAGAGAAATGAAAACACAAAAAAATTTTGGAAAAAAATTTTCGGTGCCCAGAAAACAAGAAAAGCAAAGCTTTTCTGTTCCAGAAAATCAAAAGATTTTCTTGGAATCCAATGGATTTTCTCGGGAAACAACCATAAAAATTTCTGGAATGCACTGCCAGAGCTGTGCAGTGATACTAGACAAGGCTTTGAATAAAGAAAAAGGATTTATCTCAGCCAACATAAACTTCTCTACAGAAAAAGCTGCGGTGGAATATGACCCTAACTTGATTGATGAAGAAAAGATTCTCCAGGTAATCAAGAGAAAAGGATATGAAGGGCACTTGCTTCATGGACATGATGTCAACTTAGATCAACAGGAAAGAAAAAAAGAACTTTCTAAACTTAAATTCAAAGTGATCTTAAGCGCTATTTTTGCCATTCCCGCGTTGATCTTAGGAATGTTTTTCATGAAGAGTCCTCTACCTTTTCAGGATTACATTATGTGGGCCTTGGCAACACCGGTGCAGTTTTACATCGGCAAGCAATTTTACCAGGGAACCTGGGCTGCCCTGAAAAATAAAACTGCCAATATGGATACCTTAATTGCTTTGGGTACTTCTGCAGCATATTTCTTTTCAGTTTATGTGGTCCTGTTCGCAGCCAATGGACATCAATATTTTGAAGCTTCTGCTGTATTGATAACTTTAGTTATTCTGGGGAAATATCTGGAAGCAGTAGCTAAAGGAAGAACCAGTGAAGCCATTTCTAGACTGATGGAATTAGGAGCAAAAACTGCTATAGTGATCAGAAAAGGAGAGGAATTCAAGATTCCACTTGATGATGTCAAGAAAGGGGATGTGATCATGGTCAAGCCAGGAGAGAAAATCCCAGTGGATGGTGTGGTTACAGAAGGACATACTTCTATTGATGAGAGCATGGTCACTGGGGAGAGCATTCCAGTTGAAAAAAAGAAAGGGGATCTGGTGGTGGGATCAACCCTCAACAAGCAAGGCAGTTTCAAGTTTAAAACCACAAAAGTGGGAGCAGAAACCACCCTATCAAGAATAATCCAACTGATTGAAGAAGCCCAGACCAAGAAAGCCCCAATCCAAAGGTTTGCTGATAATGTCAGCGCCTATTTCGTGCCGATTGTGATTTTGATTGCTATAGCCACATTTCTGGTCTGGAATGTGCTGCTGAAAGCAGAACTGGGCTTTGCATTGATTGTGACTGTTTCAGTATTAGTGATTGCTTGTCCTTGTGCTTTAGGTCTGGCCACACCCACAGCAATTATGGTGGGAACTGGAAAAGGAGCAAAACAGGGAATCTTGATCAAAGGGGGAGATTCTTTGGAGACTGCCCACAAGCTGAGATATGTTGTCTTTGACAAGACCGGAACTATCACTAAAGGCAAGCCGGAAGTTACTGATCTTATCGGTGATAAGAAGCTGCTGGAGATCGCTGCTAGTATTGAAAATCATTCCGAGCATCCTTTAGCAGAAGCGATCGTCAACAAAAGCAAAGAGAAAAAAATCAAATTGAAGAAAGTCACTGGTTTTAAAGCCATCGTGGGAAAAGGTGTAGAAGCAAAGTTAGGTGGTAAAAAATATTATTTGGGCAATCTGAAACTGATGAAAGAGCTGAAGATAAACTGTGCTAAGTTTGAAGACAAGCTTTCCGGACTTGAAGAGCAAGGTAAGACAGTGATGATCCTGGCAGAAGGAAAGAAGATCTTTGGTATGATCGCTGTGGCTGACGAGATCAAGGAAGATTCCCCTCAAGCTATCAGGGAATTGCAGGGGCTAGGAATTGAAGTTTACATGATAACTGGAGATAACCAGAGAACTGCTGCAGCTATTGCCCAGCAGGCAGGCATCAAAAATTATTTTGCAGAAGTGCTGCCTGGGGATAAA
The DNA here is from genome assembly GCA_043819375.1 of Candidatus Woesearchaeota archaeon. Lineage (GTDB taxonomy): Archaea > Nanobdellota > Nanobdellia > Woesearchaeales > GW2011-AR9 > JBDREV01. The sequence goes on along the minus strand of JBDREV010000118.1, from coordinate 1,361 downwards.
GCTGCCCATGTCAAGGAATTGCAGCAACAGGGAAAAGTTGCTGCAGTGGGTGATGGAATCAATGATGCACCAATGCTGGCCCAAGCAGATATTGGTATTGCGATGGGCTCGGGAACTGATGTAGCCATGGAATCCGGGAATATTGTGCTGATGAAGAACAGCTTGTTGGACATACCTAAAGCGATCAGATTAAGCAAGATGACGATGGCCAAGATCAGGCAGAACATGTTCTGGGCCCTGTTCTACAACAGCTTAGGCATTCCGATTGCTGCCGGAGTGTTGTATCCATTCACTGGATGGCTGCTTAATCCGATGATCGCGGGAGGAGCCATGGCTTTGAGTTCGGTAAGTGTGATCACCAACTCTCTGTTGCTGAGAAGGAAAAAGTTATAAACAATAAGATAAAGCTTAAACGAAGGTGAATAAAATGAAGAGAATAATCATCAGTATAATGTTGTTGGCATCAATTTTTTTGATTGGCTGTACAGGTAAAGCTAATACTGCTGTCGGTTATGATACTTTTGCCCAATGTCTGACTGACAAAGGAGTAAAGATGTATGGTGCAGAATGGTGCAGTCACTGCCAGAACCAAAAAGCGATGTTCGGTAGCTCTTTTCAGTATGTAGATTATGTTGATTGTGAACAGAGTCAGCAGGAATGCTCGATTGCCGGGATCCAGGGTTATCCTACCTGGAAAATAAGTGGTAATGATTATCCTGGGGAGCAGTCTTTTGAGAGATTGGCTTCATTATCCGGTTGTAAATTATAAAAATGAAGCAGCAGAGATTATTGAAACTTGTCATTTTACTTTCTATCTTGGGTATTTTTATCTCTGCTTATCTGGTCAAAGTACATTACTCAGAAACCAACGCTTTATGCGATCTGGGTCCAGTGTTGTCTTGCAGTGAGGTAAGCAAAAGCCCTCAGGCTGAATTCTTGGGGATACCCCTGGCTTTTATCGGGTTGATGGGTTATTGTTTTTTGGGTTTAGTCAGTTATGGGATTTATTTAAGGGATAGATTGAACTGGAGAAATCTCATTTATCAGAAGATTGTTTCTTCAGAAGGATTGCTGTTCTTTTCTCTGGCAGCTTTGCTTATCTCTGTATATTTGACTTATTCTGAATTTTTCATCATCAAAGTGATCTGTCTGTTCTGCCTATTTTCTCAAGTAGTGATCTTGGGGATCACTTTCTTTAGCTATAAACATCATCAGGTTGAGAAGTTAATCAAGAAGGATGAACTTCAATAGAAAGAACTTAATGTTATCCTAACCAAACAGGAAAGAGACTAGATTCCCTACAAAATGTGTTACCAGAATAACTAGTAAGGCAATAGCCACATGCTCAGTTACTACTTTCC
>JBDREV010000117.1:0-2470 GCA_043819375.1 Candidatus Woesearchaeota archaeon | reverse complement strand
CTTTTGTTGAGTTCTTAGAAACTTTTGAAATAATAAGTACTAACTTTCTCTTTATCATAATGCCTGTTTTAATCAGTATCGGGTCTGTTTTTATTGTTGTGGGGCTGTTAGGGCTTCATTCAAAAACATTAAGCTCTTTGCATGAACTCCATCAAGCAACAGAGAAACTTGAAAAAGGAGATTTTTCAGTAAGAACAGAGATTAAAACCGGTGACGAACTAGAGTATTTAGGGAATACTCTCAACAAAGCAATAAGCGAGCTTGAAAAAACAGACGAAAAAAGAAAGCAGCTGGACAAAGCAAAAACAGAATTTCTGTCCATCACCTCTCATGAATTGAGAAGCCCGATGACTCCGATGCGGGCCCAATTGCAGATGTTATTGGGTGATTATTTCGGCAGGCTCAACAAAAAACAAAAAGAGTCTGTAAAAATCGTGTTAAGAAACACAGAAAGACTGGACAGAATAATCCAGGATTTTTTAGAGATAGCCAGAATCGAGGCAGCCAGGCTGAAATTTAAGTTTGTCAAGACAGATCTTACTGAACACATCAGCAGGCTGGTCGAAGAGATGGATGGTTTCCTGCCGGAGAAAGAGATTAAGATTGTTTTAAAGATTGATAAGCTGCCGGTGTTTGAAGTTGATCCCGATAGAGTAATGCAAGTGTTAAGGAATCTGATCAATAATGCCAAGAAGTTTTCCACAAAGAATAAGAAAATTTTTGTTGATGTTGGATTACAGAATAATCACGTTTTATTTAATGTTAAAGATCAGGGAATCGGACTTTCTCCTGAAAACCAAAGAAGAATCTTTGAGCCTTTCTTCCAGGCAGAACAGACTATCTATCGGGAGAAAGGAGGAACTGGTTTGGGATTGGCAATCTGCCACGGCATAATTGAATCGCAGAATGGAAGATTGTGGGTGGAAAGTGAATTAGGCAAGGGAGCTGTTTTTAATTTTACTGTTCCTCTGCAGCCGGTAAAGGAGAGCAAGCCCATCAGATTATTGTTTTCTGAGCAAGAAGATGTTGAAGAGAGGATCAAAGAACTCTTTGTGGAGTATTTAGGTCCGTTAGGCGAGCAGGAGTTTGAGATGTTAAATAAAACGGGTTTAAAATACGAAGCCCTTGTTGAATACACCCAAGAGTTAGAGAAAAAAAGAATCATCAAAGATACTGCAGCCGAACAGATGATCAATGAAATAAATTCTCTTTTTAACATTAAAAAGATAATCAATCTTCCGCAAGAGATCAGGAAGACCTATGTTAACTTATTGGGGTCATCGGGAGAAAAAAGATTCGATGAGTTTGGTGAGTTGACCAGCAATAAGGTAATCAGAGACGTAAATGAACTTGAGGAAAAAAGAGAGTTAAATGCTAAAGAAGCGAGTAAGTTCAGGGATCTGGTGATGGGGCTGTTCAGGCAAAAGTCCTTGAAAGAAGAGAAGGAAATTACGGATAGAGAAGAACCCAGCAGAGCTATTGGAACTGAAGAGCTGTTAAAAGCTGGTTTGATCAAACCGAAAAAAGTTAGGAAAAATTCAAATAAAAAAAGGTGAAAAAAATGATTGGCTGGTATCTTGGAATCTTAGGGATTTTAATTGGGGTGGCAGGATGTTTTTTCTTTTTAAAATCAGTGTTCCATCTGGAAGGGGAATTAAAGAAAAGCCTTGTTTATTTAGTGATTGCAGCCTCGATCTATATTGTTTTTAGCTCGTTGATGATCGTTTTTGGAGTGATGAGGTACGAAATAACCGATCCCTGGTGGCAGGCAATTCCAGTTCTTTTTTTGGTAAGTACGATTTTTTTTGTGGTTGGAGCCAGTAAATTGGTAAAAGTACTGCAAAGCTTTTCTGGGAGGAAAAAGGTGAAAAAATGAAACTTAATTATCTGTTGATAAGTGGATTCTTGGTAATTGCTTTATTAGTTGGCGTGGTTGGATATACTTCTGTAACCCAAAGTAAAAAAATACTGCAAAAAGAAATTGGCGAGGGTTCTGTTTTATTAGCACAGGAAACGGTGGATAAGATTGACAGAAATATCTTGCACAGAATTGAAGAATTTCAAGCTTATTCTAAAGATTTAAGTTTGCAAGAAGCGATTATTAAATCAAATCAAGAATTTGCTGCTATACTAGATGTTCAAAAATATATAGATCAGAAGGATCAAGAATGGATTTCTGTGCCGGGAGAAGAAATAACTCCTTTTATGCAAGAGTTAATGAGCAATGAATTGTCAGAAGAATTAAGAGAAAAAATAGAATTCTACGAAGAAAAATATGGTTATGCTGTTTTTGGAGAGGCTTTTGTGACAAACAATTACGGTGCTAATGTTGCTCAAACAGGAAAAACTTCTGATTATTATCAGGCAGATGAAGAATGGTGGCAAGTAGCAAAGACAGGTTATTTATATATGGGGGATGTTGGATATGACGAAAGTGCTGATGTTTATTCTACTGATATTGGAATAAGAA
>JBDREV010000116.1:0-2209 GCA_043819375.1 Candidatus Woesearchaeota archaeon | reverse complement strand
GAAATAGCAGCAGCTGGATTTGACAACGGCAAATATTATTTCATTGACAGTTATCCAGCAACAGATGATCTGTACGAAGTCACATTTAATGTAGATGGAACTATTGACACAACAACTAAAATAGCTGATATTAGTAACAACACTCACAAATGGACTTTCAGTGGAGATATTGCAGTAAAAGATGGTATTGTGTACGGTTGGGGATTAAAAAGTAGTACTTTTGAATTCTTCAAAGTAAATGTTGATGGAACTGGATTTACTTATACTACACCAACTTACCAGGAATCTTTACAGCTTGCTTTTGGTTCAGATAATGTTTTGTATGGCCATCGATCTACTCAACCAGTAGGTCAACCAGCACCTTGGTTTGTAATAGACACAACTGATGGAAGTGTGGGTGACGCTATTAGTTCACCTAGAATGTCTTTCACAGATGCAGCTTCAGGAGGACTGTGCATACCTAAAACAGAGACAGCTTGGGGAAACGGAACTAGGTTTGTTCCAAAAGGAAACTGGGGAATGTACTTCAACTACAACATGTCAGAATGTTATGACGAATGTGAGTCAGAAGCGCAAGGGAGTTCATTGACAGGTGCAGCAATCAGTGATTTGCAAGGTGAGAATACTTGGTTAGGTCTAATAAGCATCATCTCAGTAGTAGCCTTAGCCATCGTAGCAATAAATGGCTTGCAAAGCAGAAATAACACCAAACGAAGAAGATAAGTTCTTCTTTTTTCTTTATTTTTTCTCTTTTTAGAAATCTTTTAATATCTGTTAATTTTCCTGTTTTTATGACTGTCAAAGATGATCTGCAGAGATTAGCTAATCCTAAACAAGCTCAGCTTTTGCAGGGTTTCTTTAAGACTGGAAAAGGACAGTATGGTGAAGGAGATATCTTTCTGGGGATAAAGGTTCCTGAACAGAGAAAAGTGGCTAAAAAGTACTTAGATTTGAGCCTGAAAGACCTGCAGAGTTTGTTAAGTAGCAAGATCCATGAATATAGATTGACTGCTTTGTTTATCTTGGTTGATCAATATAAGAAAGCTGATCCTAAAAAGAAAAAAGTTATCTTTGACTTCTATCTGAAAAACACTAAAAATATCAATAATTGGGATCTGGTTGATCTTTCTGCCCCCAATATTGTTGGAGAGTACTTATTGGAGAATGATAGGAAAATTCTCTATAAATTAGCTAAATCTGATCTTTTGTGGGAAAGAAGAATTGCAGTCTTAGCTACTTTTTACTTCATCAAGAATAATCAATTTGAGGATTCATTAAAGATTGCTGAGATATTACTTCAAGATAAGCATGACCTGATCCACAAGGCTGTGGGCTGGATGCTTCGTGAGATAGGTAAACGAAACCAAGCTGTAGAAGAAAGATTTCTTAAGAAATATTATCATCTTATGCCCCGGACAATGTTAAGATATGCTATTGAGAGATTTGAGGAGAAGAAACGAAAAGCTTATCTCAACAAATCTACTCGAACTCCAAAGTCTCAAACACTTTAATCTTATTCTTCAGGAAATAGAGCAGATTGATAGCAAAGATGCCTCCGGCCACAGTAAAGATCACATCAAAGAAGCCGTCCCAGAAGAACACATCTTTCAGATACTCCGGATTTTCAATAATCCATTCTTCTAAAGTCTCCATAGCCTCCCATACTAAAGCTGCTACCAAAGTGAAGAAGACTGACATAAATCGCTTATGCTTGACTTTAGTCAAAGACAAAGTCCAATAAATACAGGTGAAGATAGCAATCCCGGCAAAGAAATGGCTGGGAATATCTACATAGACAAATGTTTTGTATAGGTTATAGATTCTGCTCATCAACTCAAATAACAGGAACCAGGTCAAGAAGATCATCGCCGCAATGAAAAGATGGTTGTTAGGGAATTTACATCTATCTTTCAAGCACAGCTCTTTTTTCATCTGAGGAGGTAAAGTAAGAGAGTTTAAAAAAGTTTACACATCAAAACCTATTTAAACCTCAGAAGTTTATCTTAACCAAAAGAGGCATGATGAAAAATCTGGAACTGGCCAGGATCCTGAATAATATTGCGGATATTCTAGAACTGCAAGGGGTTGAATTCAAGCCCAGAGCTTATCAAAAAGCAGCTTTGACGATTGAAATATTATCTGAAGATGTGGAAGTGATCTACAAAGAACAGGGGATAGCAGGATTAGAAGAGCTGCCAGGAATAGGAGC
>JBDREV010000115.1:0-9137 GCA_043819375.1 Candidatus Woesearchaeota archaeon | reverse complement strand
ATTTGCATGTTCCCGAACTGGCACTGGCAGAAGGATCAAAAATATTATTGACCCGATAACCTCCTAACTTAAAGACCACCCCCTTAATCTCAGTATCAGTCAGATCAGCAGTAGTTCCTTTGTAGAGAGTTCCGCCAGTGACACTGTAACCAGCAGTCTCCACTACGGCTCCTGTGGGCACAGTCAGGCGATAAGTATTTTTAGTTGTATCTTTATTATATGTAAATACAAAAGCACTTCCGATTGTGATCGGCTCTCCAGTCTTGCCTAACTGTCCAGGACTGCAGCTTCCTCCGGAAGCGTCTGTGGTAACTAAATTCTCTGTACCGGTTCCTCCCAATAAAGCTTCAGTCACAGTTCCTAAATTCACTGAAAGCCGATAAGTCCCAGTCAGTCCTTCAGGTATAGGATAAATATTAGGTGTAGTAGTAACACCAGGCAAAGTGACAAACATACACTGCTTCTTGCCATCAGTAAATAAATTAGGTCTGATCAAGATCTCATCTCCCAGTAAGAAATTGTTCAGAGCATCACAATTCCGCCAATCACCAGTGTTGTTATTAGATCTCTTATCCCAACACTGCACAAAAGGAGGTTCTAAGTAAGTATTGCCCATAGCCCCAAAGAAACTGGTCAGCTCAGGACAGGTAAACTTACCGGTCTTGATGTCTGCCTTACAAGAGACCAAAGGTGTAGCGCTTACATCAGTAATTGGAGCATAGAACACTGCGGTATTCCCCTGCACATGCTGCGAATCAAAGCACTTGCTGGCATCCTCAAACCGATCCAGCTGCATCTCAATCACCACATGATCATATCTGAACAAACTATCAACTGTAACTGGAGATTTTATCGGTACACTCACATAACTTCCTGGCTTGACTCCAGCAACTTCACTATGGATTAAATATTCTTTCTGGGTATCAACTACTGTCTGCTCTGCGGCCACACAGGGACAGTCTTCATATTTTTCACATTTGACATTCTCCCTGCCCAGATCTTCCTTGCCTATGCATTTAAGTTTTACTGTATAACTCCTCAGCTGACAGCCAGGAAACAAGCTTGCTCCCACCCGATAATTATAGATTGCCGTTCCTTTGGTGGGATCATAAGATGTCAATTCCCTTTCTGCAGGGAAGATCAACGGAGTTGTTTTCATCGGAGTGGAATAAGCCGCATCCATCAGGAAGTCCATCCCATAAGGCCAGTCATAACCAAAAGCAGCTAAACAGATATTCCTCACCACTCCCTGTGCTCCGGTAGAGACAAACTCATTCAGTTTAGCATTACCATACTCTGCCTGCAGATCATTCATGGAGGTGCTTAAAGTATCCTGTACAGCCCCCAAACCGAACTGCACTCCCTGGGCCCAGACTGATTCATTACCTTCCTGGCCGATATTGCCAAAAGGTATCGGCAAGCATCCTTTAGCTGCATAAGCGATCACTTTGTAGATCAATCCGCAGACCGCCTGGCTGAAGATTTCCTTGCATTGCCCGGCATCTGTCAGTCCAGTATGTTTTGCCTCAACGATACAATTTCTCATTCCAATCAAAATACTCTGCAGCATCCGCAGGCGATTATAGATTCCGCTCAAACAGACAGCTTGAAATGCTCCCAAGTGCTGAGTAAATGGATTTACTTCCGTGATATCTTCACTTCCACTCACTAAATCTATAACATGACTTTGGCCAAAGGCAGCCGGCAAGTCTCTTCCAGAATAATATCTATATTTAGCATAACAAGTTCCGATGGTTCCGCCGCTGCAGTCATTCTCATTTCCCCCTGTTTCTCTGAACATCTGGGATTGGCGGTAACTCCATTCTTCCTGTGGCTCTGCAATGTGTACTTCTTTTCCCCTAACTCCTTTTGTTTCATTTTGTTTGCAGATGCAAGTTCTCAAGTCCTTTTGGGTATCGTTGATGCTGGGAAAACAATCAGAAGTGAAGTCAGCAATATAATAAGTTCCTTTTGAACTATTTAGATTGGTGGAATTGCTCAAAGTTCCGTCTTTATTGACTGGATAGCATCCTTTAGCTGCATAACTATCTGTACCTAAATCAGTTGCTTTACTATATCCAGTTTTAGTTGTACATAATTTTTCGCAGGTAGTATCAACACCCACAAGGAAATCTTTAGCATCTTTAGGCTTGAAAGCTACCAGCTGTTTTCCCGCTGACTGTCCGACAGCAATGGTAAAACGGTTGCCTACAGATTGCAATCTCCATAAGCCAGTTTCTTGAGCTTGGGCAACTTCTTCCTGTTTCATATCCACATAATAGATGTCTCCCTTTCCATCAACATAGCAGATATTACCACTAGAATTTCCCAACCTGCTAAGAAACCCAACATCATTTCTGGCAGTTGGTGAGATCTCATTGGGATGTTCTTTGATGTGTTTCTTACAGTCTTTTATCTCGGTCAAAGGCACTCCCCTACCTGCTTGTGAACCACAGGCCTGCTCATTGATCTTAGCAGTAAGGATCTCTGCATCAGATTTAGTCTCTGTCCACCCAGCAGGAGCTTCATGGCATAAGAAACGGTCACAGACCCATCTTAATGCTGTCTGCAAACTTCCCTCGATCTGCCAGGCTTTAGTAGTCATCGGGCAAAGTTCATCCAGAGTTCCTTTATCACCAGCAGCAATATTCCCTCCGGAATTTTCAAGGGTTGATTTCAAAAATAATGCATCCTGCTCCTTTCCACTAGGACATTTCTTCTCTTTCAGTTTGGTCAACACAGGCTCAAATTTAGACATAAATAAACGATACCAACGGGTAGCCAGCTTAGCCACAATCGAGATACCGCAGCCGATTCCTGTAACCAGCATCGCTTTCTGTAAGTATGGCAAAACAACACCAATCGCATCAATCGTTGCATTTAAAGCAGTCACTCCTTCATCGGCTAGGAAATCAGGGATCAGCTCTTTGCTGTCCAGAGGAATATCTACAAAATAACCTAAATCCATACAGCTGGTCTGCACCTTAGAAGTGCTCCACTGCCCATTAGCTTCTCGTTCTTGATAAGAGATCCTCAACTTCAAAGGGATGACCATCTGTCGATCCTTGAAATCATTCCAGAAATCATCTTTTCTCTTACTCAGATCATCACTTCTAGCCAAAGTAGCAGTCATAAACCAAGCAGTTTTCTCTGGATTAGGCTGCATCTTGGCAGTATTGGGAAAGACCTTACAGCTGACCTGAAAATTGTTGAAGATGCCTGTATCTGTAAGCATGCCGGGGGTGCAGGCTTTCTCCAGTTTCACATCCAACACCTTAAAGCCAGCTTCAGTTTCAGACCTGACTCCAGAACCGATATAGCTCAGATTGATCAGTGCAGATACTGTCTGCCGTCCGTCATCCAACATCGCGGGATCAAGCTTGGCAGGCAAAGTAAATTGCGGCAAAGGGTCCACATGGAAGCCGGTCTCCGCAGTGTAACAGGTGTAGACAGTGACCATCTGTTTCCAGAAATTGCTTCTACCCAGGTCATCCTCGGCAATAAGATAAACTTCGTAAGACCATTGCTGCTGTTCCTGAGCTGAATCCAAAGCATAGATGATCACATCTTTCAGACCCACAGGTATTTCCTTAGGCTTGAAATCTTTCAGTGTTATCGGGGGATGCTCAAAATCAACTCCGGAAAAGGTAAAATTACCATTGGCATCTGCAGTGAGGACTTCATAAGCGCGGCTGAAATCCGGAGTGACATCATAACCGGTTTTCCTAAAAAAGTAAAGATATACTTTAGATCCCGGTTTTGTTACTCCGGTAACGTCTGTTTCAGCCCGGCCTTGATAAAAACTGTTGCCTTTGACCAGATCTGCTGTGATTGTCGGGGGCTTTGAATCCAAGGTGATCTTAAATTTAACTTCATCTTTTTGACCGCTGGCATCTTCTGCAGTTACGGTGACATTATTCTCTCCTTCTTTCAGGCTGATTGAAGCAGAGATAACTTTAACATCTTTTGCATTATAAGCACTGCGATTATCAATCAGCACACTCAAAGTGGCATTCTCGCTGATTGTTCCTGTAAGGGTGAAACTGACATTGGTAGTGATATTAGGAAGCGCAGCCAAAGTTATTTTTGGTTTAGATACATCACTAAAAACAGTGAAAGAAGCATTGCCTTTATTGCCGGACTTGTCTTCTGCTTCTAACTCAATCAAATTCAAAGAATCTGCCTTTAATCTGACATCAACAAAAGAGAAGTTTCCATCAAGTGCAGTCTTTTTTCCGACAGCTATCCCATTGACAATCAAACTAACTTGTGCATCTTTTTCAGTCTCTCCAAAAATATCCATCTTGCTGTCAAGAACTGTACTGGAGATATTGGCTTTGATAGTTGGAGCAGTAGTATCATCAGTCAAATTTAACGTCGTGAAAGAATAAAGACTTCCAGAATTGTTATCTTCAACTGCTCCGCTCTTGACCTTGAAATAATAAGTTGCTGCTTCCAGCAGATTCACCAAAGCAAAACTGTGGTTCAATACAGATTGGGCATCGCCGACAGTAGTCAATGTAGTCTGGTTTGTCCCATAACTCACAAAACTGTCTGCAGTTTCATTTGTCTGCCAGGTGATCACAACACTATTCTCAGTAATGTTGGTAGAAAGGACATTAGAGAGATTCAGAGCACTGATTAAGGGAAAGTTCAGAATAAATAGGATCATCACTATTGTTAAGATTCTTGTTCCTCTTTTTTTCACGTTCTTCATTTGATTTCAGGTGTCAATTTCATACTGTAATTATCCAGATTAGCCATGAAGTCGAACAGCTCGATATCACTCTTGAACTGGTCCTTGCTTAATACTGGCAGGGTGATCTCATTGGCCAGTTTCAATTTCTCCCAATCTACAGTCCAATTACCCGCATAACCTCCAGTAATGCCTTCTTCATCCATCAGATATACCTCCAGTTGATAGGTATAATCTGTTCCGCCGATAAATTCCAGATAGCTCTCATTTAATAGCCCGGGATCCAGATCAGGAGATACAATTAATGTGGAGTCATGTGACCCCCAGCTTTCTTTGTTTCTGGAGATCTTGATAGAAGCAGTCTCTCCACTTCCGATAGATTTGGTCTTATTCAGATTATCAAAATCATGTTTGACAATCTTAATCTTGCTGCCAGCAAATTTTGATAGAGGAATCAGATTCAGATCAACTTGCTTCTCTTGATTAGCCACAACTCTTTCCCAATTCTCTTTATAGCCCTCTTTGACTCCCCGCAGGATTCCTCCGGAACAATAAGGAAAATTGGTCTTATAGGCAGCAATATCTCCCAGACCAGCAAAACCATACTCGGTCTGGCCAATTTCACATTTATATTTCAAACAAGTGTAACTGAGATTGACTTCTTCCAAAGGTTCACGTGAGTATACTCCTGTCTCATTATTTTCAATCAATTCATAAGTGTAAATTGTGATTGGAATATCTCTGAGCTTACAGTAAGCTTCACTTTCTGAAAAATCAATTAAAGTTGTCGGAGGTGTAAGAATCTCTCCGCTCCGATCTGCGCGATTGTTTTTGATATGTACCGTAAAGGCAGTATTGAAGACAAAGTCGGTGGTCTCATCTCGCACTTCCACCAAAACTGGATACATCACACTGTAAGTAAATTTCCACAGCTGTACACAGACAGCACTTAACATCTCTGTCCCCCCAGTCATCCCGCTTTTCATCGTATTGCCATCTCGGGGAGAGACTTCAAAATAAAAGGGGAAATTATCATTAAAATTGAAATTGACTCCCACTTCCGGATAGATCACTCCTGCATCCCAAATATAATGATTTTGATAATAAGGCAAAGTATCTGGGAAAGCTACATAATCTGTCCCACTCACTTTCACTTGATGTAAATTTACCCTTAACATGCTCTTCAAAGTGTCTTTAGCTTCATTTACTTTCCACTGCTTTTTGCTGCAACTCATCTCCACCCCAGCAATCGGAACATTATCATGATCTAAAGAAAGCATATCGATAGTCAACAGCTCAAACTTTTTTTCGTTCATCTCTGTATCAATGATCGCTTTAGCAGTTTCATAAGTTCTCTTTAATTTGATATCGGATTCAGCAGTGTGGTCAATAAGTTCGGTGATCTTCTCTCCCCCTTTATCCTGAATCTCCAAGTTCCACCGGACATTAAAAATCACTTTTTGGTCGACAATATTAGTGTTGGCGACTATTGCGCTTTTTTCGATGATGTCATAACTCTCCTGAAAAGCTTCCCTGCCCAGAAGACAAGATTTAAGATCCGCTTCGATCTTACTATCAAGATCTGCTTTGATCTCTTCCAAAGTAGGGATCCTCTTGCTTTCACCTCTGGCCCAGTAAGGAACCAGATTATACGGAGAAAGTTTCAGATGTTGGTTGCTATCTGTAGCAATTTCTGAGGAGATGTTCAGATATCCGCCCTGCAGGCCGATGGTGTAGATCGCTTCTTCCCCAATCTGGCTGATACAGGAAACAATAAAATTTTCCACTTTGCCTTTCTCTGTGGGAATCAGCTCTTCAGGCTTGAAGACAATCGCTTCTTTCTTGAATAAAACAACTAAAACTAGAGCCAGCAGCAGCAGAATCCCTAAAATTACAAAGATAGTGATCTGGCCAGTTTTAGAGGACTTTGCAGTCAATTTATTCATTTTTGCAAAGTTCTCTTTAGAGCTAAAAAAAGCAGAATTATGCCTACATCTATCTGTTCTAAACCTCTTTTTCAACATAAATTAAACCATTCTCTTTTTATTTATAAAGTTTACGTCGGAGTCAGAACTAAAAAATAGAACTTCATTTTGAAGATACAAACAACCCCCAGTAGGATTAGAAAATTATCCAATATATCTGGCTTCTTCGTCAATCCCTCTGGCTCCCTTAGTTTGAGTCACTTCTGCCCATTCCTTTGTATTCTTCATGATCTCTTTTTACAGCTTGATGATCTCTTGATCTAATTTCTTGATATTTAAGCCTAAGATCAACTGTTTGTCTAATACTTTCAGCAGTTCCTTGGCACCTTTGATCCCCAAGTACATTGGATGGCCAAAAGTTTCTGCTAACAAAGCCACTCCTTTGACTCTTCTCTTCTTACCCAAGCCGATCAATATCCCGGAAACACCCACAATCGGACCCACTACTCCAAAGATATCCTTTTCCACTAAACTTCCTTTACCAATATACTTCTTAATCAGTTTTTCATCATTTCCAGTACAGTATACTTTGGGTTTTTCAGGAGTCTTCTGTAAACCAATCCCTCCAGTGGTGACGAGTTCATTGCATTTATGCTCTTTAGCAATCTTGATGATCTCCTCACAGAAACTGAAACAGCTGTCTTCATCAATCGGCTGGATATCTCCAGTCAAGAGCAGCAGGTCTCTTTTTTTCTTGTCTTTAAACTTCTTGTAATAGATCTCAATCTTAGGCATCTCTACTAAGTTATCTTCATTGACAAACACAGAATGGGGAAAACGATAAGAGAAAAAAGAACATAGTTTTTCTGCCTTAAGCTCTTCCACCAGGAAATCCACAGCAATCTTACCTACGTTACCTATCCCTGGCAAGCCCTCGATCAGGACAGGGTTTTTTAGTTCTACTTTCTTTGCTTCGGTAGTAATCTCCCAGGAAACCATCTTGTTCATTAAATTCTCTTTATATAAAAAGATATCTGAAATGCGGGAGAAGGGGTTCGAACCCTCGCAGCCACTAAGGCACTAGGCGTTTGAGATTATTCTCCTCAACCTAGCTCGTTTGACCACTCCGACACTCCCGCGAGATAATATAATTCTGGATTAAGTTCCCCACTTAAAAATCTTTTTCTTTGTTCTAGGGTTGTAAAAGGAGGACAAAAACCAAATTTTTTCCATACTTGATATTTAGTGATATGCTTAGGGTTATTAGAGCCTATAACTTCAAACCAGTTATCAACATTTCCTCGAGAACAAATTTCAATATGATAAGAATCTTTTCTGTTTTTTTGTTTGTTTTTGTAGAGTCTTGCAAAATGATTTATTTTAAGTGTTTTCAACATAAGCTGTATATCTGTTGATAATTGTTTAGATGTTGTTACTAACTTTATCCAAATTACGTTGTGTTTTTCTCTATTTTTTGTAGAATAATCTTTTTTGCAAAAAACACACCCATCAGTATCAAAAAATCCTTTTAGAAAATGAATCATAAACAATTCATTTTCCATTATCCAATAAGGGACAGGTAGTTCATTTTTTCTTCCGATCGGAACACCAAGTTCAGCAAAGATTTCCCCAACTTTTTTATTCTCAATCGCCACACCATACGAGTTATTTATCTTTCTAGATTCAACAATACCAATCTTCCTTTTTATCAACGGCAGGATTATATTTTCATTTAATAAATCGATTACATAATTATCATAATGTTCTCTGTCTTCTGTGATGTGCCCCCTCAATTGATATCTTAAAGTGCCAGAACTCCTTCTTCTTGTTAAACTACCATCACCAAAATTTAGTCCAATTATCTCAGCAATTTTTTCGTTTTTAATAATTTTCATTTTCTCTCACTATGCTTAGAGGAAATAGAAAATTGAAAAAATTATTTAATCACCTTTAGTGCAATCTATTGTAACAATTAATTCCCTCTTTTGATCAAAAAATATGGGCCTGCCCAGACTTGCAGATGAAGTGTCAATGCAGCACTTCATTTTTGCACTGGGGACCTCCGCCGATTTCAAAACTCTTTGGCATATTTCGTGGGACTAAATGAAATGAAAGTCCCACTTGACTGAATTTTGATTAAACTTTTTGCGAAGCCAAAAAGTTTATGTGAAGGCGACATCATCTGTAGTATGTAAACATATAGCTACTAGACTACAAGCCCATTAATTTGTGGGGCTAAGTGAGCTCCGCGAACGCACGCCGCACCTTGCGGTTCGAATGAGCGTAACCATTCGCTAGCTTGACTACAAGCCCATCCAGAAATTAGTTTAGAGTGTCTTTTATAAATTTTGTTTAATTTTACTTACAAACCTACTTCCAGCAGTCACATCATAAATATAAAAAATTAATTAAGCAGCTTCCCCAATACCTCTGCAGAAGCCTCATATAAGGGTTTAGCCGGCATCAATTGTACATATCTTCTCAAAAAAAAGCTAGCCCCAGAATCAAAATCCTTG
>JBDREV010000114.1:0-2465 GCA_043819375.1 Candidatus Woesearchaeota archaeon | reverse complement strand
CAGAGCCTGGCCTAACTGTAAAGCATAGCCGTCTTTGACTCCTTTCTCATCCATCTGTCCAGCCATGCCTAAAGCGATTCCAGCATAGAGAGCATCTTTTTTGTAATCTCCTTGTAGATTATCTATTACAAACAAGGCAGTGATATAATCACCTTCCTTAATCATCTGTGTGATCGGCTTCACTTGGTACAACATCTTTTCTAAGTCACCCTCTTTTTTCTCCATATTATTTTTTTCCATTTTTTTCACCTGTGACATTTTAGTTTTATTACATAATAAGAAGTAAAACTGAAATAAATACTTTTCTATGAAAGTGAGACAAAAAAGTCACAAAAGCTTTTTCATCTCAAAAATAAACTCCTTAGCTCTTTCCAAAGAAGTCAGGGCTTTTCCCTTTTTCAGCTCTTCATCCATGCGGTACTGAAACTTGGAGCGCTTTTCCCTTTCCAAATCAATATTGATAATCAAAGTATCAACTTTAGAGGAGATCAGTTCCAACGCGTCTTCCTGCAGCTCTTCATATTCCTCCAGCAATTCTTTTTTCAACTTGTTCCTGATAAAAACAATCAGAGCATCTCCAGTAACTTTGTGGCTGACTTTATCACCAACTTTGTAACCAAATTCCAACAAAACGGCATTAGCGATGTAGTACATGCTGTAATAAGAACAAACGATTACCCACAGATATGGCTTATAACTGTCTGACTCTAAAGAAAGTAGTTTTTGGGCAGTCTCCAAAGAAAGTTCGCTATTCTCGATATACATCAATCTTGCTGCATTGTTACTCTCTTTTTTGAGAAGCCTGTCCTGCAAATATCCTGTGACATTTGATTCAGCTTCCTTAATCCTTTTCTCGTCAAGCATTTTTTAGATGGTAATAACTCTCTATGTTATATAAAATGATATGATTATCAATCGCTTCCTTGATTACATTTGATTTTTTGGCATCTTTCATTCGGATAAATTCTTCTTCAGTAAAAAATAAGGCATGGATCTTTAATGGAAGCAGAGAAAGAAGAGTCTGAATTTTATTTTCAAATCCACCTTCATTGGAAATGAAGATCAGGTCAATATCTGAAGATTGGCTTTGTCTTCCTTTGGCATAGGATCCGAATAAGACTAAAATAAACATGCTGGTGCCTGCTTTGGAGGCAATTTCTTTGCTGATCTGCTGGATATTCTTGTTCCTGAACAGCTCTTTTCTTCTTTCGTCTTCTGCTTGGTAAATCTCAAAACCATAATACTCTTCATTAAGCTCGCACAACAAACTTGTTCCAACTTTCTTATGCAAAATGATCTTCTTATCAATCAACTTCTGAACAGCCAGATAAGTTATTCGATAATCTGCTTTGATCTTTTTAGAGATCTCTCGGATCGTCCTTGGCTCTTTATCTCCAATAAAAAAGCGGATTATTTTTAGCTCTGTTTTCATTATCTTAAGAAAACCTTCTGGTTTTCTCGATACTAAAAATGCATAGCATTTTAAATATGTACTTAGATACATAACATTATGTATTTAAATCTTTCGGTCGGAAACCAAAGAGTAACTATCATCAAATACGGCAACTCTACATTTTTGAGCATAAACCTTTTAAATCACCAAGTTAGTAGCTATCCTGAAGGGGTAAAACTAGGGTGGGATTAAATGTATCAATTGTTTTTAACACCGGAATGGTTCAACGGCTGGGATCTTGTTTTTGACAGCATCAGCCTGATCATCGCTTTACTGATCGCTGGATATAGCTGGAAGATTCATCAGATGAGTTCTGAGAACAAGTATGCTTATTTCTCTTTAGCTTTCGTATTGATCAGTTTGGGCTTTGCTTTGAAATTATTCACTTACGGAATCTTATATTTTGGAAATATACGAGAGGCTGTCGCTGGAGTGTTAAGACCCATAGCTGGACAAGGTTTGGAATATGCTGATCTGTTCTATCGGGCAGGATTCTTCTTGCAGATGGTTTTCATGCTGGGAGGATGGCTGTTGATTTTTTTTGTCTCTCAAAAATCCAGAGAGAGATTGAACAAGTTCTATGAAGTGAGCCAGATTGTTCTGTTCATCTACCTAATCCTGCTGATCTCCGTGATCAGCAATTTCAAATATGCCATCTTTTACCTGACGAGCATGGTCATCCTGGGAATGGTAGTATTGAATTATTATAAGAATTATCTTAACACTGAAAACAGCAATGCTTATTTAGTGATGAACAGCTTCCTGCTGATTTTGATCAGCCAGTTCTGCTTTGTTTTTGTGTTCCTCTGGGAGAACCTCTATATCTTTGGAGAGGTATTCTTGTTGATCGGATTCTTGACTTTACTGTATACTTATCGGAGGGTGACTAAGCTTAAATAAAATGGCAGGCAGAAGATCAAGACTGGAACTGGTTTTTGATATTCTGCAGGCTATCCAAAATAAAGGGGGGACGATCAAACCTACGCATCTGATGTACAAATCCAATCTATCC
>JBDREV010000113.1:0-4952 GCA_043819375.1 Candidatus Woesearchaeota archaeon | reverse complement strand
TCCGGAAATTATAAGCTTTACAAGATGAGCCTCTATCTGGCAGCCAAGGGAAATAATGTTGATGAGGCCAAGCATTTGGCCACAGGTGTGTTGAGCTCATTGCATTCTAATGGAATCGAAGCAAAGTATACCATCAACTACAACGAGCAGCTGATCAAGAGCATCATCCCTACAGGAAACAATCATCTTCCTGGAAAAGAGATCCTTGTCCCTGGTCCGGCTGCTGCTGCTTCTTTCCCTTTCTCTTCCTCCTTTTATGATATTGATGAAGAAGAAGGCATCCTGCTGGGATTCAATTCCAACAATATCCCTATCGCTAAAAGCATCTGGAAACTTCCTAAATATATTGGGGCAGTTATCGGCAGCACTGGTTCCGGAAAAAGTTATGCAGCCAAAGCTTTGATCCTTAATGAACGGATGGCCAACGATACAAAAGTGTTTATCCTTGATCCGGAGGATGAGTATACAGAGATGTGCAAGATGATACCTAAATCTCAAGTTATTAGGATCAACAAGGATTCCAAGAACATCCCCAATCTCCTCAGCCTTAATGGGGTTGAATTGTTGGAGAAATTGATGGTGCTTCCCAGGATCTTTAATGTGCTTTTGGGAGGTCTTTCTGAAAGCCAGAAGCCGCTGCTGGAAAGATGTCTAGTAAAGGCTTATCTGGCCAAAGGGATCAAAGAAGATGATGAAAGGACCCACAGCAAAAAGGCCCCTAAACTAAGTGATCTGTATAAAATTATGGAGCAAGAGAAGAATAAATGTAAGGATCACAGCCTTAAAAATGATTATGAGATCATGCTCAACAGGCTGGGAAGGTACTGCACGGGAATCTTCAAATTCATGAACACAGACAACTCCGGAATCCTGAAAGAATCTAAATTTGTGGTCTTTGAGTTCAAGTCTATGCCACTAGAGATAAGGGCGGTGTTGATGATGACCTTATTAGAATTCATCAACGGCAGGTTCAGGAGCACTGATGATAAGAAGATGCTGGTGCTTGACGAGGCTTGGCGGGTGCTGAAAAGCAGAGAAGAAGCTGAATACATCGAGAACTTTGCCAGGACCTTCAGGAAGAACAATGGTTCTTTGATCCTGATCACCCAGTCAGTGGCAGAGCTGGAAAACAGCCAGGAAGGGAAGGCTTTCCTGTCCAACGCTGCCTTCAAATATATCTTCAAGACAGAAGGTGCAGTCATCGAAGAGACTGCCAAGTGTTTGGATTGAATGATACAGAACGGCTGCTGATCACCACTGCTGGAACAGGAGAAGGGGTCTTAGTCTGGGACCAGATCCACCACAAGATCCATGTCAAGGTGGATCCCAAAACACATGCTTTGATCACCACCAATCCGGAAGAGAAGAAGAAAATTCGGGCAGGTGCAAAGAAGGCTGTGAAGAAAACAAAAAAAAGATGAACAAAAAGATCTTAGCTTCGGTATTGTTGTTTTTAATAGTCTTATTTCCAGTGAGTGCCAGTTACTCTCCTCTGCTCGATAACGAGGGGGAGGTATATCACTGCAGTGATGATTCTCAATGTAGTGAAGGATATTACTGTTCTAGAAATTTTGATCTTTTTTTAGATGCCAATGCCTGCTGCCCATCTGCAGATGGAATTTATACCAAATATGATTTTCAGAAGAAAACTTGTCTTACCGATTGTTTGGATACTGCAAGTAGTGGATGTGAATATTCAGAAGAAAGTGAAGATGATACTGGTGAAGGTTGGGGAACAGTAGAAATTGGTACTGACCGTGGTGTCGACAGCGATTATTCACAACCAGAAGAGGATACCAGTTTAGGAGAGAGAATAACTTCTCTGGGAGATTCTATGCGTTCCTGTGAGGTTGTCATTGCCAGCAGTTGCCAGTTCGGCAGCTGTGATAGATCCGATTATAACTGTGACGGAATCAAAGATGAGATCTGTTCTGCTACCCAAGAGATATGTTATAATGGGATTGATGAAGATAAGGATGGGGTGGCAGATGATGGCTGTTCATCTGTAGAAAGGTGTGAAACCTGTGGAGAAGGTTGGGGATATTGTGATCAGAAAGAATGCCTGTCTTTGGGATTGTGCCAGTTTGATGATGGCTGGATTTGGAATAATAAATGTACGAGATTAGATAATAAAGAAAAATGCATTCCTGAAGTATGTAATGGTGTTGATGATGACTGTGATGGTGTTGTCGATAATGATTGCTTGAAGAAAAACAGTAAAATCAGCCGCGAATATACCTGCTATGCCTGGGAAGCGTGTGCAGGAGATAGTTGTGTTGTTGAATTCCCTAATAAAGATCAAGATGGAGATGGTGTGCTTACAAAAGTTGAACTGCGCTACTGGGCTAATCCGCTGGTTAAAGCAGATGATCCTTACAATAGGATGATGCAAAGGGGATGTCCAGGGTATTTCCGTCCGGAAACCGGCCAATACACCCAATACTCTGGCCCTGTTAATTTGGGGGCAGGTTATGTTTTAATAACTTCGATTAGTAAAATCTCAGCAAACGTTGTTGGCGATACTGTCGGCCTGCCCCATGGTATCATCGGAGGAGTATGGTCAGACGTATCCGGACTGGCTGAATTAGTCTGGATGTTGGGAAAATTGGCGCTTGATTTCGGCGCTAAGAACATTGAGATCATCCTTTCCTGCGGTGGGGAAAATGTTTGTGTCTTGACTCAGTTGAGTTATTCCGCAGCCGAGGGATCCAGTGCTTTAATCCAAGGAGTTATCCAAGCCAATTACAAAGAGATGTATCATGATGCAAAAAATTCCTGGTTTGATAAGCGGTCTACTTTTGCTAGAAAGATATGGGATTATGAAGAGGAATGCAATGATGTGATCCTTACCCGAACCTACACCAGCAGCTATTCTGCGGGTTTTATAGCTGCTCAGGTGGCTTTGCTAGTGATTCCCATCACAGAAGTCAGTAAATTGTCAAAAATAAAATTTCTGCTGAAGTTTAAAGGAATGGGAGGAGCTTATAGTCGGGGTGCAAAGTTAATTGATGCCGCTGGTGAATTTACCTGGCTAAGCAAGCTTCCTGATGCTGAAGCCCAAAAGGTTGCTAAGCTGATCGGAGAAGTTGCTGAGACTTATGGAGATGATGTGGCAAGGAAGATTGCTAAAGGAGATATTGGAAAAGAGATTATCACCAATTGGAATGATGAAGCAATTGAGGGATTGGCAAAGTATTTGGATGAAACAGGTACAGATTTAAACACAGTTTTTCGAGGATTATCTACTTCAGAGATCGATTTAATCGGATGGAAATTAAATGGGATTTCTAAAGATATAACTAGCGACGGAGTAGTTAAGTTACTGAAGAAGGATAACGCTAACCTGTATTTGCTAATTGGAAAGAAAGATACGTTAATTAAATGGGTTAACGAAGGAGAAGATATTATTGGAACAAAACATTTTTCTGTTAAACCTAGTCAGAATGCAGTAGATCCTGAAGTAATTGAATCTTATTTTCAAAAATTAATTAAAGGAGAGAAAATTGATGAACCCATCGATATCATAATTGTTGAAGGAAAAGGAAGATTTATTGATGACGGACACCATAGATACATAGCTTACAAAAAGGCAGGGTATAAGTATCATGAAATGTTAATAAATGAAGATTATGATTATAGTTTCAGGGGTTACAATAATTGGGAACATGTTTCCTATAGCGATTTTTCAATAGATTAAAATGGGACGAGAAGCATATTTGTTTGGAATTAATGTACACAAGACAGAATTCATTAAACTAGAGCAATTTTTGGAAAAACAAGGTTTTAAAGAAGTAGAAGAAAATATTGGCTGGAAAAATTTCGAATTGGTTTCTGAAGGAGGTATTTTGGAAATTCAATTTGTTAAAGAAGAGACCAATTTTTATCTTCGTTTTGCAATCATAAATCCTGATACAATTGTAGAACTATTGGGGGAACTTTTTAATGGATTAAGGAATATGTTTGAGGTTAAGATTTATGATTATGAACAAGAAAAATTCATTGATGACCTTTCTGAGGTTAAAGAGAGATTACTAAAAAAGAGAAGAGAGTATCTTAGAGATAAAAAGATTCAATTGATCCCCATCCGAGCGGGACATCATGTTTTTGATTATTTACGGGGTAAAAAATGAAATCAACAATCTGTATTTTTATGTTATTAATGCTTACCACTTCAGCTTTCGCAGCATCATGGGGTTCTGTTGATTTCAGGATCCTGGAGTCAAAAGATGATCAGGTTTTTCCAATAGTGATAGAATTTACCAATGATGCTGGAAAGGATCTGGAAGCAGAACTGATGATCGAGACGCTTTCTCCTGAAGCTAATTTTGGTCCTAGCGAGTATGAAGAAGATATCATCATCAAAAAAGATCCGGAGCTGCTGTTCATAGATCTGCCGATCACAGAAGAAGAAGATACTATGATGTCTGGGTCAGTGTCTGGGTCAATGATGAACTGGCAGAGGAGATGTATAATTCTTTGATAAGGCTACAGCCAAAGATGGTTGAGGGTAAACAAGAACTTCCTTTGCTTCCAGGAGAACAGCTGCAGCAGTCTCTGGAAGAAGATGATTATATGGATGAGATCTATGCACAATATCCTGACTTTGATGACTTTGAATTGAATAAGCAGATAGAGATAGTGATGAAAGCGCAGGCAGAGGAGTATAATCTGACTGAAGAAGAGTATCTTGAGCGGATAGGCTCAGATGCCAAAAGCATCGAAGAGCTGACCAATCCCAGCGATGAGATGATCGCCAAGGCTATGGCTGATTTGCAGGGAAAAGAAAAGAGAAGTTACCAGAAACCGCTGATTATCGCTTTGGTGGTGATTCTGACAATTGCTTTGCTGGGAGGAGCAATCTATCTGTTTGGATTCAGCAAGAAATACGGAGAATAATTCTTGTTGTAGAAGATATCTTGGGAGAAATAAACACAGAATTAATACCCACTGAC
>JBDREV010000112.1:0-3943 GCA_043819375.1 Candidatus Woesearchaeota archaeon | reverse complement strand
AGGCAAGCTTTATGCTTATTATCAGGAGGTTGGTACACCAAGCATGAAAAGTGGTGCCCAACTAGTCAACAACTTGGCCAAGGTAATGGTTAAAGATGCAGGAGTAAAACATGATGATGTACCAAAAACATGTTTAACTTTATTATGTTGATCAAAATGAATAAAAACGGAAAAATTGCCCTGCAGATTATGATTATCCTAGTGATTGTAGTGATAACCAGCGCTTTATTGCTGCTGCTGGTGAGGTCAGGGGTGCTGGAAGTGAAGGAGACTTCTGGGGCAGACGTGTTGAACACTGAGTTTATTCCCTTGGCTAGGGAAGGGTTTTTGGCAATCAAGGATTTTAAGTTCTGCAAGTATGTGGATAATGCATACGAATGTATTGGCGAGAACCCTATTTTTAATCTGGGCGATGATGTCTACTTCACTTTTGTAGTTGAGAGTAGTACTTATAGTGGTGAGGTTAGATTGGTAGAAAATTATCGGATCAAAGGGCCTGCCGGAGAGATCTTGTTGGAAGTAGATGAAAAGAATAATTTTTATTTCAACGCTTCCAGTAAGAAGACTAATGAAGAGATAACTTTTAGAGATTACTTCACTGTTGGAGAAGACATGCCGGAAGGAGATTATATCTTGGAGCTGATCATCAATAATCCCTTGTTGAACAAGCAGGCAAAACTGATGCAGCAGTTTGAGATGCAATTTACTTTGCCTAAAGAATATATTGAAGAATGAAAATGAAAAACAGATTGAGACTTGTACTTTTGCTGATGTTGTTATTAGTTAGTTTTGCCAGTGCAGAAAAGATCTTGAGCATCGGCTCTTCTCATGTTACTGGAGATTATGGTAAAGAGTTACATAGATTGTTGATGCAGAAGGGATATACTGTGGAGAGTTATGGTAGTTGTGGAGCCAAGGCGGCATGGTATGTACCTTTTAATCCCAGTTCAGAATGGGTATCACAGTGTAAGCCCGGAACAAATTATCTTAAGATTGATTCTAACGGGGTAGAGTACCCTTCTACCAATACAAAGACACCCTTGATTGACTATTTGATAAACAGTTTTCAACCACAAATAACAATTGTTTCTTTGGGAACCAATTATCTAAGTGGTTCTGGGGTTACTAATGATAAGGCTAATATCGATTCCTTGTTAAGTTATATAAAAGGAACGAAATGTTATTGGGTGGGTGCACCTGTATCACTAGCTAGCAATGTAAAACCAACTGAAATAAATCAAAAATTGCAGGAAGTGATTGCTGGCAGATGCACTTTTATTGATCCAACAAGTTTTACTAATACAGATCAACTTGATGGTGGTGGAATTCATTTCACTTCAGCTGGTGGAATAGCCATGGCTCAGGGAGTGTTTAAAGCTATCACTGGACAAGCAGCAGCTCAGCCAACTGCTCCGACTGGAATAAACCCCCAGAGTACCACTGCTTCTGTACCAGGAACTACTATCACCCAACCTGCCTATTCTTCAACTAAAAAAACATCTATTCCTGGATGCAAAAATTTTCAAACCTGCTCTGAGATTGACGAAGTTTGGAGTGGGATTAGCTCAAAATTAGGGATTCAAGTAGGAAGAGTATATGATCCATTGATGGGTGGTTTTGTAGATTTTCAAAGCTATTACTACGAAAAGAAAATGACCGGAACAACTACAATTGACAAAACACAATTTGATGCCTATATCCAACAAGCAAGCCAATTGTTGACTCAAGATGCAGCGTTGATGAAAGCAATCATAGTCCATGAGTCATCTTTTAAGCCGAATGACATCTCCTCTACTGGTTGCTCTGGATTGATGCAGATTTGTTCTGGTTCATCACCACCAAGCATCATTAAGGTGCAGTGTTCGCAGGATAGTGGTCTAGGTCCAAGAAAATGTGATGTTAGTACATGCAGGACAGGTAGGTTAGGAAGTTCTAATGCAATCTGGTGTGATGTCTGCACCACCAGCGGCACTCAATGTGCAGATGATGAACGATTTGATATTGTGAAAAATATCCAGGCAGGAGTAAAAGTTTTTGTTGGCAAAGAGACAGTTAAAAAATATTGCGGAGTAGAATGCCAGATCGCTGCTTACAACATCGGTGGATGTGTGATTGAGAAGGCTGCTGCTGGCAAGACTGGTTTGACTTGGGATGATGTCTATAAAGGGATAACTCCAGAAGTTATGGATCAATGCAGTTCAACTTATCGGGCAAAATCTCTAAGCTTTAAACAGACCAAAATAACTGGATTGAAAGGTTATGTTTCAGGAATCATGGCTGATTATAATAAATATAAAGGTACAATATGAAAATCACCAAACTAAAATTAAGGCTATATCCAGTAAAAGTTCAAATACGCTTGTCCATTATAACTTACAAATGTTAAATTTAGTTGACAGGTGCTGAAAGATGAAACTCACCAAACTAAAATCCAGAGAGATCTTAGACGGAACGAAAAGTTTAAATAACAAATGTCTATTATAGTTTACAAATGTTAAGTTTAGTTGACAATAAAAAATTGAAGATCATCAGCTTTTTCCTAGAGCATCCTACTGAAGAGATTCATCTCAGGGCATTGGCCAGAAAGCTGAAGATATCTCCGACCTGGATAACTAAGATCCTCAACAGTTTGGTAAAAGCAAGATTAGTGATCACAAGGAAAAGAGAGAATGTACTGATGATCAAATCAAACAGGGACAGCAATGAATTTAAAAGATTAAAGATAAGTTCCAACCTTTATAGAATCCACGAAAGCGGGTTATGGGATGCATTGATAGACACCTACAACAAACCGGAATGTATCCTCATCTTCGGCTCTTTCCGAAGAGGAGAAGATACTGAAAAGAGCGACATCGATCTGGCTGTGATCACCTCAAAAAACATCAATAAAGATTGGAGCAAATTTGAGAGAAAACTGGACAGGAAGATCAAGATCCAAGAACTGAAGAAAGAAAAGATTGAGCCGGAGTTCATGAACACTTTATCCAACGGTATTATCTTATACGGCTACCTGGAGGTAAGATGAAATCATTTAAAGAATATCTTGAAGAGAAAAAAGTTAAAAAAGGAAGCCCTGATTCAGCCCAAGCTAAATCTTTGCTTACACAAGCGATAGACCGGCTAAATGATCTTCTGACACTTTCTTTAACTGAAACTAATTCGTCATTCAGATTTGAAAGCGCTTATGAGTGTATCAGAGAAGCAATTCAGTCTTTCATGGCTGCGGAAGGCTTTAAGCCATATTCTCATGAAGCAGTTGTCGCTTACGCAGCTGAAAAAAAGTTGCTGAATGAAAAAGAGTTTATTACTTTGGATAGATATCGTGAAAAAAGAAATGACATCAATTATCGAGGACAGAAAGTAATGTTGGAAGAAGCAAAGCAGATCATCTCTTTTGCTAAAGAAATCATTTCCAAATTAAAAAATGTCAAAAATAACTAAACTAAAAGCTAGAGAAATCCTGGACAGCAGAGGAAATCCTACTGTAGAAGTAGATGTCTTTATCGATGAGAAAAGATTCACTGCCTCCATACCCAGCGGAGCTTCCACTGGAGCAAATGAAGCTTTAGAGTTAAGAGATAAAGACAAGCGCTATCTGGGTAAGGGAGTTAAAAAAGCAGTCAGGAACATCAAAACCCGGATCGCTCCTAAGCTGATCGGCAGGGACTGCACCCAGCAGAAGGAGATCGACCAGTTGATGATTGATCTGGATAAGACTGAAAATAAATCAAAACTAGGAGCTAATGCAATCCTAGCAGTTTCTTTAGCAGTCTGCCGGGCAGGAGCAGCAGCTAAAAATAAACACTTGTTTGAATACATCAATGAACTGGCAGGCAGCAGAAAAATAACTCTTCCTAGACCTTTCTTCAATGTGATCAATGGTGGAAAACATGCCGGCAATAAGATGCCTTTCCAGGAATTTATGATCTCTCCCAATGGAAAA
>JBDREV010000111.1:0-12489 GCA_043819375.1 Candidatus Woesearchaeota archaeon | reverse complement strand
ATCACATAATCACAACCAGTCTCTTTTTCATCTTCAGATAATCTTCTACAGAACAGACATCTCCATTGCCGGCCACAGAGATGGAAACTGCCTCTTTTACTTTTTTGATCCAGTTCCAATCTGCCTTTCCGGTATAGCCTTGTTTCTGGGTTCTAGCATGGATTGTGAGCATAGCAGCACCAGCTTCCTCACAGAGCTGAGCAATTTTCAGGATGTTGATCTTGTCTTTGCTGATCCCCAGTCTTAATTTGCAGGTGACCGGAACCTTGGAGGTGTTATATACAGCTTCCACAATTTCTTTGACCTTAGCTGGCCTTTCTAACAAAGCACTTCCCGCCCCCTGTTTCAAGATCTTAGCAGCAGGGCAGCCAAAATTGAGGTCTATAATTTCACATTTGTTTTCCAAGAATTTAACTGATTTGACAAAATTTTCCACATTCTGCCCGAATAATTGTACTGCCCGGGGCTTCTTTTTTTCTAATTGTAACAGTTTTAAGGTGGATTTGTTTCCTCTGGCCAAAGCATTAGCTGAGATCATCTCTGTGATTGCCAGTCCTGCCCCATACTTTCGGCACAATTCTCGGAAAGCAATATCTGTGATCCCAGCCATCGGCGCCAGCAGAACATCCGACTTTAATTTAGGAAAGTTCATCCGATAAGTATAACCCTAAACATTTATAAATGATACCTTTCTCCAGTTAATTAATGCCGCCTAAAAAGAAAACTGTTGAGAAGCAGGAATTATCTGTACAACCGGAACTGAATATTGCCTTAGTTGGTCATGTAGATCACGGCAAGACAACCTTGAAAGAAAGGCTTTCTGGTAAGTGGACAGACACTCATTCTGAAGAGTTAAAGAAAGGGATTACTATCCGTTTAGGTTATGCTGATTTTATAATCCACAAATGCGAGAAATGTAATTTTTACACACCTAAGGAGGTTTGTGTGAAATGCAATGAGAAAGCAGTCCCCATCAGAAAAATCTCTTTGGTTGATGCTCCTGGCCACGAAAGTTTGATGGCTACAATGCTTTCCGGAGCAGCTATTGTTGATGGTGCACTTTTGCTTGTAGCTGCTAATGAAAAATGTCCTCAGCCGCAGACCAGGGAACACTTGATGGCTTTGCAGATTGCTGGAATCAAGAATATTTTGATCATTCAAAACAAGGTTGATCTGACTTCCAAAGAAGAAGCTTTGGATAATCACCAGCAGATCAAGGCTTTTCTTAAAGGCACAGATTACGAAGATGCACAGATTATTCCTATCTCTGCCCGGGCCAATGTCAATATTGATGTATTACTGGAAGCGATCCAAGAATTTATTCCCACTCCTGAACGAAACCTTAAAGCAGAACCCTTAATGTTAGTAGCAAGATCTTTTGATATCAACAAGCCGGGAGCTAAGCCCGAGAAAATGTTGGGTGGAGTTTTAGGCGGAACAATCAAGCAGGGAAAGCTTAAGGTTGGTGATGAGATTGAGATTGTTCCAGGTTATGCAGTGGAAGAAAAGAACAAGAAAGTTTGGAAGCCTCTTCAGACGAAAATCATCCAGGTCTTTTCTGGGGGAGTGCCCGTAAAAGAGATCCTTCCTGGAGGCAGCATGGCGCTTTCTACAACTTTAGATCCTTCTGTAGTCAAATCAGATTCTTTGACTGGCTCTTTAGTAGGGCTGCCAGGAAAACTTCCACCCTTACATTATCAGTTGACCTTAGAGACAAATCTGCTGCAGAGAGTGGTTGGAACCAAAGAAGAAGTGGAAGTCAAGCCTCTGGCTAAAGGTGAACCGCTGATGCTTAATATCAATTCTGCTGTTACTGTGGGAATAGTGGCTGAACTGAAAAAGAACACGGTCACTTGTATTCTGAAGAAACCTGTCTGCGCTAATTCGGGGGACAGGATTACCATCTCCAGAAGGATTGGGGACCGGTTCAGATTAATTGGTTACGGAATTCTAAAATAATCAAGAACACTCATCTTTTCTTCACAATATGTTTGTAATGCTGATGCCCTTTCATGAATTCTTTATGTTTCTGCTCCAATTCAGCATGATGAATATGGAAATGATGAGAGAAATATCCTTTCTTTTTCTTCAGCTTCTGCAGCAGATAATCATGCTCGGTCTTGTATCTAGCTTCATACAGCTCCAGCAGCTTACCTCTTTCATGCCTGGTCTCCGTGATGAACTTTTCCATAGTATGGATAATCTCTCCAAACATATTTTCTCTTGTTCCCACACAAGTGCTTTTTCCTTTTTTTAATGAGTCAAGGAAACTTTTTACAGTCTTGCCGTAAGAGAAACAGAGCACCTTGCCTAATTGGGGCGTGGTATGGCCGTCTGTGCCTGCAGTCATCCCTTTCTTCACCTCTTTGGCCCAGACCACGGCTTTCTTATTCTCATGCTTGAGGCAGGCACCATTGATGCCTTCAATCAGATCAATCTTGAGTAAGAGCTCTTTAGTCACTTTTACTTCTTTCATGACCCCAATTACTCCCGGGCCAAAAGGATGAGGGATACAAGTTACACAATTGTACTCTCTGGCCACTGCCAGCATCTTTTCAATCTTGATCGGCAGGAAGAACGGGTTTTTCTTTTTCCTGGGCACAATCTCTTTTTGGTAGAATCTTTTCAGTTCATTTACTTTATAAAAATAAAGGATCAGGTGAACCCCACGATGGCAGGTCAGTTCTATTCCTGGAATGATCAAAAGTCCCTGGCCTTCTTTAACTGCTCTTACGGCCCCTTTGATCTCATTGTGATCAGTAATCGCTACACCGATGCCATTTTTTTTACATTTTTCCAGTACTGATTCAATCCGAGATACACCATCCATGCTGTATTGGGTATGAAAATGCATATCCGCTCCCCGATAGCCTACTTTAGAAACTAATTGGAGCAAAGGGCCTTTAATCAATGGTTTCTGGAAAAATGCTTGACTCATCAGTTACAGGTAAATTTTTTAAATATTTAAAGTATTCCCTTCCAGATGAACAAGATTATCCTCTCTCTATTGTTGGCCGGCTTTGGAGCACAATTAGTCAAACTGATTATCTTCTGGTTCAAGCACAAGACCCTCACCTGGCGTGATCTGGTAGTTACTGGAGGAATGCCTTCTTCTCATTCAGCCTTTGTGATCTCTTTAGCCACTATCATCTATCTTGTGGAAGGGGCTTCCACTGGGTTTGCCCTTTCTCTTGTTCTGGCAATGGTGGTGATCAGAGATGCTTTTGGTGTCAGAAGATCTGTGGGAGAAGAAGGCCACGTGTTAGATCAAATCATCAAAAAATTGAAGATTAAGACTAAACTCCATTACTCTTTAGGCCACACTCCACTACAAGTGATAGTGGGCTCTTTAATCGGTTTCCTGACTTCCGTGTTAGTCTATTATTTACTATGATTACCGTCCAACAGATGAAGGAATTAGAAGGTTTTGCGGAACAGCAGGGAATTTCTAAACTTGAACTGATGGAGAATGCTGGGAAAAAAATTTATGAGACCGTTAGTTCTAAGTATGATATATACCAAAAGTATATCATCATCTTTGCTGGTTCTGGAAACAATGGTGGAGATGGCTTTGTGGCGGCCAGATACTTTTCTGAAGATAATCCTGTAATCGTATTGTTTTTTGGTGAAGAGGAAAGATTAAGCCCGGAAGCGAAGACCAGCTATGAACAGATTAAACGAAAAGTTACTGTGATTCAAGTCAGAAAAAAAGAGGATTTAGTGATCATGCGTTTTCCTGGCCTGGTGCTGATTGATGCTATGTTGGGGACTGGTAGGACAGGAAATATTCGTGAGCCAGTCTCTTTAGGAATAGATCTGTTCAATTCTATGAAAGGGATCAAGATTGCGGTGGACATTCCGTCTGGGTTGAATCCAGATACTGGGCAGATTCATGACAAGATCTGCAAGGTTGATCTGATCATCACTTTTCATGATCTTAAGCCAGGATTGGAACAGTTTAAGGAAAAAACCATTGTGGTTGATATTGGCTTGCCTAAGCATAGATGATCTTCTTTAGTTTATATTCAATCTTAAAATTATCAAAGATGTTTTTTAATTCTTTTTCTTTGCTTCTTAGGACCATCAGAAAACCATTCCCCAGACTGAGGATGTTTTCCCCATCAATGATCCCTGGATATTCTTTGATTACCTTTTCCTTTTTTTTATAATACCAGCTCTTACGCCCATGCAGCACTTTAGAGAACATGGTTTGGCCCTTGCCCACAGAATATTCATAGATAACAAACTGCCTTAAGCCGATCTGCTGGAAATCAAAACTGAAACTTCCTGCAGAGTAGATGATCTTCCCCTCTTCAATCATCTTTCTGATCAAAGACTGGTCCTCTTTGCTGATCTCCAGACTCTGGTATTCTGGGTGGACTTTGATTCCATACTGATGTTGTAAGGAGAGGATCTTTGAATCTAATCTTTCTTTTAGTTTTTCCGTAACTTTCTTTTTATTCAACACGATGAAGAGATCAAGATCAGAGTGTCTTGGTGAGTAATCTTTCCGGGCTACTGAACCATAGAGATAGACAACCAGGATCTCCTTCAGTTCCGGAAAGATATTTGCTTTCAGGTCTTCTATCGCTTCATCAAACTTGTTGTTCATTTTCCTTGACCAGCAGCCTGGCTAATCTTTTGATATTTTCATATTTCGGGCCATTTTCTCCCCGATAAGTCACTTTGTTCCTCTGGCTGCGGTCAACCAGATCATAAAGTTCAAAAACATCTTTAGTAAACGAATTAGAATACTCTCTCATTTTGCTCATCCGATTATCGTGGCTGAAGGAATGTTCTTCCTTATCAGCCAAAATTGCTTCGATCAGATTGACTGCACAGTAAAAATAGTTCTGGGCCGCCACTATCCGCAAAGCAATCTGTTTATCTTCTTCCTTCTCTTGTTCATACTCTTCATTTTTCTCTTCAGCGACAGCAAAATACACTTTAGCTGTCCGGAGGTGAATCTTTTTTTCCATGTTCAATAAGATGAACAGAAACTAATATTTAAATATTTCTGTTCAATAAGATGAACAGAAGAAAACGGTCCTCAAAAACAGCTGATCCAACTCAAAACAAAGCTGCTCCGAAGGCGATGATCAGAATAACAATCAAGACCACTGCAATCACATACTGCAGGATCCAAGCAAAAAAAGCTCGCAGCAGAGAGAGGTCAAAGACAATCTTATACAAAACTAAAGTTAGAATAAATGCGAGCAGTCCTACAAAACTCTGCACATAAACAGTCAATACTAAAGATATCCCTGCGGCCAGGAAGTTGACTAAGAAAACTTTCAGGATAGTAGAATGTCCACCTAACAATTTGACTGCGAAATAGAGCGGCAGAGCAGAGATGAACAGGATAATGATTATAATCAAGATATTTGCTGAAATCAAGGAAGTTAGGTCTACCATCTTAAAACTCCGTGAGCTTTTTTTCTGCTCCATAATCAATGATTGTAGTCATTCCTGCTCCGGAATTATCTCTTTTGGTGGAAATGAATTTTCCTTCCTTAAGCTTGTCAATCTTGCGGGCAAAACTTTTGTAGCTTAGTTCTCCACTATTCTGTTGATATTTTGAATACAGGTCCCCAATCTTGGCTCCGCTGTTCATCTTGATCAGTTCTAGGATTCTGATTAGTTCTTCATCCAGCTCTTCTTTGTCTTTGACTCTGAACTCATCGACCTTATGGATAGCCTCTTCTACCTGCGGACCACAGATCTTTTTCAAGCTTTTCTCTTCCGCCAGATTACCTGACTCTTTCATCAAATAGAGGCCAACTCTGAGGTCATTAGATTGGGCAGTCTTTTCCACAATCTTATCAAAAGCTTCATTGTCCCAGACACCGGAAACGAAAGCATATTCTTTTCTCTGTTCTAGGATCCCTTTGATCTCTTCTTGATTATATGGACGGAAGAAAAGGAATTCTACTCCTAATCTGCTCCTGATCCTTTCATCAATATTATTATATCTGTCCCGCTCATTAGTGATCAGTAGGATTGATTTACGATAAATATCCTCTAAAATAGTATAAAGAAAGTCATAATCATCAAGCTTGTCCACTTCATCAAATACAAATACTCCACATATCCCTTTCTTATTCAGTTTTCCTTTGATCAGGCCGAACAGTTCATTGGTTTTTTTCTGCTGGATAAATTTGAAGCCCATATCTTCACAGATCTTCATGAAAATCTTGTAGGTGGTATTCTCTTTCCAGCAGTTGATATAGATTGGGATGACCTGGTCTGTCTCTTCTTCCAGTTCCCTTAACACATGTTTGCAGGCAGTAGTCTTGCCTATTCCCGGACAGCCATGGACAAACAGGTTCCGGCCTGGTCTCTCTTGGAGTAAGGGACGGATAGCCACCGCAAACTGCATCTGTTCATTTTCTCTATATTTGAGGATCTTAGGCTGAAAATCATAGCTCAGCACAATCACATCCTTGAACAGGCTTTCTCCGCTCTTCAGCATATCTTTGAATAGGTTCATCTTTTCTTATGTTTAATCTCCTTTATACTCCCCATATAAGGCCAGAGTGCTTTAGGGATCTTGACAGTTCCTTGCTTGGTCTGATAATTCTCCAAGATAGCGATGATCGGCCGGGTATCAGTCAAAGCAGTGTTATTGAGAATGTGTACATATTCTTTTTCTCCGGTGGTTCTCTGAAATTTAGTGTTTAAAGTTACCGCCTGATAATTCGTACAGTTGCTGCAGGAAGTCACTTCTCTATATTTTCCTGTCTTGTTGTTCTGTCCAGGCATCCAGGCTTCGATATCATATTGCAGGGCCTGCTTATTTCCTAGATCTCCTGTGCAGATATTCACCACTCTGAATGGAATCTCTAATTCTTTGAATAATTCTTCAGCATTCTTCTGCATCTCAGCAAAGAAGTTGTAGGAATCTTCCGGCCGGCAGTAGACAATCTGTTCAACCTTGTTGAATTGGTGGACTCTGAAGATACCTTTATCATCCCGTCCATGTGCACCCAGCTCTTTGCGGAAACAAGCGCTCACCCCACATAGTTTCACCGGCAAGTCCTTCTCATTCATGACTTTGT
The DNA here is from genome assembly GCA_043819375.1 of Candidatus Woesearchaeota archaeon. GTDB lineage: Archaea > Nanobdellota > Nanobdellia > Woesearchaeales > GW2011-AR9 > JBDREV01. The sequence goes on along the minus strand of JBDREV010000111.1, from coordinate 5,431 downwards.
CTTTATTTTAAAGCTACCAACGGATGCTCGGAAGTTCCGATTAAGTAGAGATCTTCTCCTTCAATCTTGTAGATGGTGTCCTCAAATTCTGATAGGTTGACTCCCCCTTCTAAGGCTGACTTGTTGAGCATGAATGGAGTCTGGATCAAAGAATATCCTTTAGCTAGTAACCTATCGATGGCAAATCTTTGCAAGGCTTGGCTTAAGAGCACTGCTTCATTCTTGAGATAATAGAATCTGGCTCCGGAATTCTTAGCAGCTATGTCCATCTCGATCAGGTCCAGATCCAATCCTAACTCAATGTGGTCTTTGATGGGAAAATCAAACTTAGGGATCTTTCCCGATTTTCTTATCTCTTGGTTCTCAGTTTCATCCTTTCCTGACGGAACTGATTCATGGAGAATGTTGCCGATCTTCTTCAGTTCAGCATTCCTTTTTTCCAGGGTCTTTTGGGTGTTCTTTTCCTGCTCATTGATCTGGTCAATCACTTTCCGCATCTCTTTGATCCGCTCAGAAATGTAAGATATTTCTGGCGCGCAAGAAATCTTTGATTTCTTTGCGTTTTTTTCGGCAGTGGAATTATCTTTGTTCTTTTTGGCTTGGTTAATTTCCTGAGAAACAACATTTCTTTTATGATTGAGATCTTGCATCAGTTTCAGTTCAGCTTTCCACTGCTGGTCCAGTTTGAGAACTTTATCTACTTGCTTGGGATCATGACCTCTTTTTCTCTCTGATTGCCTGACTAGATCAGGATTTTCTCTTAGTAAATTGATATCTAGCATAAGGACACCTCTACAGTGCTAAGTGGTCATTTATTTTATAAAAGTTACTCAAGAAAACTTACTTCTTCCCAGCTAAATACCTGGCTGCTTTGATCAAGGCCATACATCCTTGTCCAGCAGCAATCACATATTGGTATTCATGGCCGTTGGCACAGTCTCCCGCCGCAAACACGCCAGGAACATTTGTGTTGGTTTGACTGTCAATCATGATGTGTTTGTGTTCATCTAGTTTAACTAAACTCTTGAAGATGTCAGTAGAGGGATTCCTGCCGATCTCCACGATCACTCCCTGCACTTTCAGTTCTTGTTCTTTTCCTTCTTGTTTATACTTGATTCCTTCCACCAATTTAGTTCCTAAGATTGCAGTGGTTTCAGCATTGAAGATAATCTTGACTTTCTTATTTTTCTTGACACTTTCAATCAAGTATTCATGGGCAGTAAATTCTTTTCCTTTGACAAGCAGATAGATCTTAGATGCGATCTCTTTCATGAAATCAACTGCTTCCAGAGCTGAATTTCCTCCTCCAATAATAGCCACATCCATTCCTGAGAACAGAGGACCATCACAGATGCTGCAATAGGTAACGCCTTTCTTGGCGAACTTGTCTTCACCGGGAACATTCAGTTTTCTGGGAAAAGATCCGGTGGTGATGATCAGTGACTTGGTTTCATATTTACTTTTATTTGTGGTCACTAAAAAATCTGTCCCTTTCTTTTTCACTGCGGTTACTGTCTCTTCTTTTGCTTTGACCTTGTTGAATTCCAGCTGTTTTTTCATGATTCCGTTGAATTCAACTCCTGTGGTCTGGACAATACCTGGATAATTGAGAACCTCTCCGCTTACTAAGAACTGCCCGCCGAATTCAGCAGAGATCAATTCATACTTCATCCTCTTTCTGGCAGCATAGATGGCCGCAGTGCATCCAGCTATTCCTGCTCCGATGATGATTGTGTCGTAGCTCATTTCTTTAGCTTAGCTAATTCTTCATCAATAGCAGCTTTGTTAAAACCGACAATGATCTTGTCATTGATCTCAATCTGAGGAACACCCATCTGACCTGATTTTTCAATCATTGCCTTGGCAGCTTCCCGATCGGCAGCCACATCCACTTCTTCAAATTCAACACCTTTCTCTCTGAGGTAATCTTTAGCCATGATACAATAAGGGCAGGTTTTAGTTGTGTAAACTTTTATTTTTGTCATATTACGCACCTCGTTAGTTTTTTATTTTAAAATTAATCTTTTTATTTAAAATCTTCTATCAATAAAAATCTCCTAAGATCTCTTTCACGCCTTTCACTTTCTGCTTTACCAACGGAACTTTAGCATAATTATCATCAAACACTGGCTTCTCCACTTTATAGAAGATACCAACTGGAATCTTATTCAATTCCAAGGTCTTTTCCAAAGCTTTTATCTTGTTGGTAAAATCATGCTTTTTCTCTTCCAACTTGTAACAGTTTTCTTTGAAGAACTCAAAAGTATTCTCTTTGTTAAACGTAACACATGGTTGCAGCACATCCACTAAAGCAAAGCCTCTGTGTTTGATAGCTTCTTTAAACAACCAGGAAAGATGCTCAATATCTCCGGCAAAACCTCTGGCTACAAAAGAAGCTCCTGCAGTGATGGCCACAGCCAAAGGATTGAGTGCTTCTTCTTTATTACCAAAAGGAGTTGATCTGGTCTTCAATCCTTTTTTAGATGTAGGTGAAGCCTGTCCTGTTGTTAATCCATAGATCTGATTGTCATGCACAACATAAGTCAAGTCAATATTTCTTCTGCAGGCATGTAAAAAATGATTGCCTCCTTCAGAATAGCCGTCTCCATCACCACCGCAGGCAATAACTTTCAGGTTGCGGTTAGCTAATTTCACACCAGTAGCTACCGGCACTGGCCGGCCATGCAGTCCGCAGAAGCCATAGGTGTTGACCCAATATGGATCCTTTCCTGAACACCCTATTCCCGAGACCAAGACAAAATCTTTCTTATCTATTCCTGATTTAGCCAAGGCTTTCTTCAGTGCATTCCAGAGGCTGTAATTGCCGCAGCCTGGACACCAGGTTGGCTGTGCAATGGTATTGAATTGTTCTGGTTTCATTTGAATCTTTTCACTTGTTCAGCGATCTCTTCAGGATTGAATGGTTCTCCATCAAACTTCAATATTTTATTTTTTATATCAATCAGACAATTCTCTTTGATCAGACTTCCCAACTGCGCAGTCTGGTTGGTTTCAATCAAGATCAACTTTTTCTCTTTTTTCAACAATTTTTTGATCTCTTCTTTGAACGGGAACATGTAAACAAAGTGGATCAGCTTGGCCTCGATCTTCTCTTTTTTCAACAATTTGATCGCTTCCAGGCAGGTGCCTTTATTTGAGCCCCAACAGACCAGAGTAATCTCCCCCTTTCCATAAGTTTTGGGCAAAGGTAATTCTTTCTTGATGGCTTCCAGTTTATTCATCCGTTTCTCCATCATCTTATTTCTCATCTCTCCGCCGTCAATCAATACACCTAGCTCATTATGTTCATCAGAAGTAGCATTCATGATTCCGTTCTTCATTCCAGGGATTGTTCTGGGAGAGACACCATCAGCAGTTAGTTTGTATCTTGAGAAACGATCAGTAGGAAGTTTTAATGCTGGCAGCTTCTTTTCATCCAGAATTAGTTTTCCTCTGTTGATCTTAAAATTAAGATTTAAATTGTCAATTGTATGATAACTCTCTTGAAGATATTTATCTCCCAAGATGATCACGGGGATTTGATACTTGTCTGCCAGATTAAATGCCTGTTCTGTCTCGTAGAAACTTTCTTCTGCATCGCCGGGAGCGATGATTATCCTGGGAAATTCTCCCTGGGCAGCATGGATCATGAATCTTAAATCACCCTGTTCTGTTTTGGTGGGCAGTCCAGTGGCTGGTCCAGGCCGCTGCGCGTTGAGGATCACAACTGGAGTTTCAGTCATCCCTGCCAGCCCTAAAGCTTCCACCATCAAGGAAAAGCCTCCTCCGGAAGTGGCTGTCATTGCTCTAACTCCAGCAAAACTTGCTCCGATGGCCATATTCAAAGCAGAGATCTCATCTTCAGTCTGCACCACAGTCAGATTTAACTTATCAGCATAACGAGCAAATTGATGCAGCACACCAGTAGAGGGAGTCATGGGATAATCTGACAAGAAGTTACAGCCAGCATTGACTGCTCCCAGAAAGACAGCTTCATTTCCGCCTAAGACCAATCTTTTTTTGTTTTCTTTTTTTACTTTGAAATCTATTTTGTGGGTGTAATTATTTTTAACAAAATCATAACCTTGTTTTGCAGCCCGGATGTTCTTTTCGATTATTTCTGGTTTTTTCCCTTTGAAGAAATCTGTCAATAGATTTTCAAAATCTTTGAAATCATAATCAATTAACGCTAAGCTGGCTCCGATAGCTACAGTGTTATTGAGCAGTTTTTTCTCTCCATACTCTGCAGCGATCTTGTACATGGGCACATGGATTGCTTGCTGATGTTTCACTATAAATTCATCTTTGTCGTAGATCACCCAAGCATCTGGGTTTAATTCTTTCTGATGCAGGTCAAAAGTCTCTTTGTTTAAACAAGTCAGTAGATCAATGAATTTTGTCTGTGAATAGATTTTCTCTTTACTGATTCTCACTTTGAAAGAATTATGCCCACCTCTGATCAGGGAAGGGAATTCGCTGTTGGCAAAGATCTGGTAGCCGATGCGGGAAAAGCATTTAGAGAACATGGCTCCTGCAGACATGATCCCATATCCTGCTTCACCACCGATCATCCAACACAGCTCTTTTTTCATCTTAGGATGTATTTTTCAAAGATTTAAATAGTTTGCCTAAAAACCCAAAAATTATATAAAGCAAAAAATTAACCTTTCTGAAATGTTAAAAGAGGGACTGATTGGAAGCATCTTGCAGATGAGTAGTATTCCTAATTATCAGCCTCCAGTCCAGCCCGTTCAACCTTATTCTGGCCAACCGGAACACCAGCCAGAGATTGACAAGAAAAAAGTAGCTATTGTTTCTGTAGTGGGCATTATTCTCTTAGTGGCTTTGTATTTCCTTATCTCTCAAGGCATCCTGGCAGGAAAAGCAGTTTATATACCGGAAACTATGTCAGATGCAGAGTTTGCCTCTTTAGTTGAAAACAAGATCTATGACACTTTTGGCAAGACTGCATTTTACCCTTCCTTGCCTTCTGTAGAATTATGTATCCAGGTGCCCAAGAATACTGTCCAAAGCTTTTCTTTCCGAGTGGTCAAAGCTTATAGTGTGTTTAAGGTGAAGCAAACACCAATCCCCTGTGATCAGAATTTGAATTATGATTTTGGGGTTAAGTTTACTTCTTATGAAGCTTTTGAAAGTTTAGCTAATAACTTGAGATGTGATAATTTCAAGCAGACCCATCAAAGCAAAGGCATGTTTGTGCTGCCTTCTAAATATGTTCTGGCTGGCTTCCGTCCTGATCCTACTCAGGACTATGCTCCTTTCTGTTCCGCATTATCTCAGTGCTTGACACCTTTAGAAATATCTTTGATTGGGATTGGGTGTTAGTTTATATCAAGCAAGATATGCTTTAACCTTTTGGGGATCAAAGCAGGAGTTATTTTGATCTCAATCTTCCAATGTTCAAAGAACT
>JBDREV010000110.1:0-6644 GCA_043819375.1 Candidatus Woesearchaeota archaeon | reverse complement strand
CTTGCCCACGATGAAAGGAACCACCATCCCAGGAACTACAGCATTCCCTCTTTCTTTCATCTTCCTGGCTACTGCCACATGCGGTCCGATTGAGGTATAATTATCCAAAGGTCTGGACAACTGTACCTTGATGACCATCTTCTCATTTTCAATCTCACCATTCCGGATCTTATCTACAACTTTTTGAACATAAGTTAAAGCCTTATCCACATCATTTTCTTTAAGAATTATCTTCAACACCCGGTCCTGCGTCTCTTTGGCAATCAAGCTCCAATTCCTTCGCACTGCTTCAAAACCAACCACCTTGATCTTCTCTCCATCAAACAAGGCATATTTTTTCTTAGCTCCATACTCTCCACCTTTCACCGCAACAAAGATGCTTCTGGGGTAAAAACCTTCAAACTCCAACTCCATAAATTCAGATAATGTCCCGTTCACCTCTTCCATAAAGGCAAGAGCTTCTTCTCTGCTCTTTTCTCCCAGAACGGCCATTAAACTATCAGTATTATGCACCAATAGTAAACCTTCCGCATCTACAAAATTATGTGTGCCTTCAACTTCCAGATCGTAAACCGGACCAAAGTATTCTTTTTCGTTGATTTCCTTTATTCTTGCCGGACTGTAGTTCAAACATTCTTTCTTTCTTGCAGTCTGTAACCTTAAAGAGGATATCTTTTCTTTATCTTTTCTGTATTTCCAACCCATATGTTCAATATTTTTACCTAAGTAGCTTTTACCATGTTCAAGAGATTTGAATAAGAACTGCAAACCGCAAGCTAAGTCTTTACTGTTTGTATCAAACCTGATCAACCTGGTTTTGTACCTATCATCTTTCTCAAGATGGCCATCTCCTGCCAGATATCCTTCTAAGAATGATCTCCTGATCTTTTCTTCAGAGGTGTAAACAAATTCCGGAACCATTTTACCACTGCTGCCCTTGCCACAACCAAAACCAAACTGAAACAAGGCGACGATAGCTACCCTTTGGACTCGATAATAATACATCTCCTTGTTAGTTCTTTTATCTAAACTTTTAATAATTTTCAGATCATCGTTTAGGATACTATCAAAAAAAAATTTCACTCGCTCAATCTTTTTTATATCCTGGCCGCCAAAGGATAGGATGCATTTCCGATTAGTTTTTGTCATGCAGTCAGATACAGAACCGTCAGCGCAGTAATAACCTAAGATCCAGGCCAGTTCAGCAGTCAGTTTCCAAAGTCTGGGAACTTTTGCTCTGCAATTTTTTTTCGTTCCGACCCAGACATAGCTTTCACCGATTTTTCCGAAAGTTTTCCTCTCTTTATGTCTAGAGTAAACATGACTGGACAAAGATAAGACTTCTTTGTTACAATAAGGACAATTGCCTTTTCCGTTAGAGAATCTATAATTATCTGTATAAAAACAGATCTCTTCTTCATAATCTCCCAACCATAATTTGTCTAAATCAAAGATATAGCCTTCTCTGTATTTCTCAATCTTAGGAACATTTGTAAGAGAGATCAGTTTATCTTCTATTGCCAATGAACCAGCATCTTTTAAAACAGGTTTATCATCAAATCCGTAGACTGAATGTTGAGGTGTCACTACTGTCTTTCCATGAGTAGTAATAAATTCCAAAAGTTTCCCTTTTTCTTTAGAATCATAATCATGTCGGATCACTTTTTTTAATGGACTGAAGATCAATTTTTCTCCATCATAAGCAAGAGTCCGGTAAGCATTGATCTTTTCATTGTTTAAATTTTCATCAACAAATTTACCGATGGAAACAAGCTGGATTTCATTTTCAGGAGTTAATACAAAGATTTTCCGTTCTGGAGGCAAACTGTCTCCATAAACAACAGTAAACCCTTCCTCCTCAGCTTTCTGCATCGTGGTCTGAATATAATTCCGGGCGTAAGCAGTGATGGACTGCACACATTCCAGGCAGTACCATCTGGCTGCAAAAAAGCCCATGTAACCATAAAAAGAATTTGCCACAGTCTTCAGACCATAACTTCTGGCTTCCAGCAGGGCTGTGTCCTGTTTCTTCTTAGCTTTGATCATCTCCTTGATCCGCATCCTCCGTAAAATTAAATCTTCTACAATCCCCGAAAAGAAACTTTTCTTCTTCTTACAGAACCAATTCTGGCTTCCAGGAACTTTTTCTGTGTCCTTGCAGCATTCACAGTTAAGCGTGTCCGGACCAATGTTATGAGAAGCGATGATAGAAGGATACAAACTCCTAAAATCAAACACTGCCAGATTCTGGTAGATCCCCGGTTTTGGTTCGTAAACAAATCCTCCTTTGTAAGTCTGGTTTCTTCTCCATTCCAATTCATGATAATCCGGTTTGTTAGCAGCCAGCACATTGAATTCCCTGCTTCTTTTCAGGATATAGTTCTCCACTAACCTGCTGAAACTCATCCGATTGATTTCAAATAATGGCAGACCGATCAACTTCACTAATTCCTGCAGGCTGGGCATCAGCTTGACGCACAACTCGTAATTAAGAAAGGCATCATGCAGGTTGTATTTGCAGAATTCTTCCAGATCTTCTGGTCGTTCATCCCAGATCTCAGCCAAGTTATCAAGATTGACATCGTGCTTGTTATAACCCAACAGTTCTTTAGATACAGAATTTAAAGAAAGGCTTTCTATATCCATCCCCCTACCGATTACATTCTTGACAAATTTGTACACATCTACATGTACAATTCCAGTGATGCTGCTAGTGGATCCGTCACGTTTGCTGATCTCCAACTCACTGTAATCCAGACCAAGATCAAGTTTGATATTATAGATCTTAGCCCTGCTCTGGAGATATGGAAAATCAAAACCGTCAGAGAAATAACCGGTCAAGATATCCGGCTGATAATTTTTGATGAACTCTTTGAATTTTTTGATCAAGGCCTCTTCGCTTTCTACAAACTCAATGTAATCCAAGTCTGTCTTGAATCTTTTCCAGGTAATCACTTTACGGAAAGGTTGTTCTTCTGTGCCCCCATAGAAAGCTAACATCAACACAGGATTCTTTTCCGGAATGATTGCTCGTTCTTTAGCATAGGTCTCAATGTCAAAAGAGAGTATTCTCGGATTAGCTAGCATTTCAGAATCAGCTGGTCCCAGCTGCTCAGCAAAAAAAACAGGTACCTTACTCTTAACCTCTTGATATTCACCTTGCGCTTCAACCAAACTTAGTGGAGTCATATCTTTATCTCTCAAATACTGGAAAACAGCAGATAGATCATATTCAAAACAGCGGAACCCTTCATCTTCCAGCAATTTTCTGATCTTATTCTTGCCCTCTGGAACATTAGTACAGATTTTAATCAGCTTAAGTTTTCTATTCAGGTGATTCCGCTCGACTTCTTCAGTTCCAGTAACTTTGATGCCTTCAATCTGCAGTCCTTCAATCTGCTTCTTGAGCAAGGCAGAATCCTCGCTCGCTTCCACATAAAGATAAGGCTCAAACTTTTCTACCACACAGATACGCTCCCCCGCTGCTGTTTTTCCATATAGATAGATCAGGCTGGTTCCGTCAACTATTTTATAATTCACGTCTAACAGGAAAAACTTAATTGTGATCATAGAGTTACTACTGGAGACTGGTTTATATAAAGTTTTAGATAAGAATTGTAAACCACAACCGAAATGTTTATATATTAGTATACCATTTACTATACTAAGATGGTGGGTACCAAAGAGGAGTTAAGCGGATTATTTGATTCTAAACCTAAACCAGAGAATGTTGCCAGCGTATTTATTGACCAGATAGTCTCAGAACAGATCTTACACCAATACAGGGATGATAAAGTTCTAGAAGTTGCTTATGAAAAAGGCTGCCTTATTTCACGCTGTTTACACCACCCTCGCCGTTACAGAGCAAATGGAATCTGGCTCGAACCAAGACAGGAACTTTCAGAGAAGTTAGAAGGATATGATCATGTCAGTTCAAATTGTTGCGACCTTGACAACGAAAAAGAGATCAGAGCCCAATATTTAGCAGCCTATAGAAGATACAGAAACTAAGGTACCCTCCTCAATTGTTTGAGGAGGTAATTTTCTTCATCTTGTTTTTCTACGACCATTTCTGTCTTCTTATCTTTAAAGACTTCTCTCTTCTTCTCTTCTTTTCCCAACACCAGTTTATCTCCTTCATCTTTCAAAGCTAGATAGGCAGTATCCAGCTCTTCTTCTAATAGCTGCTTAGGTTTCCACTGCAGGTTAAGTCCGTCTCCTTCAGCCCGGGGGATGATGTTGATACAGAAATGAGGGATGGTCTGTCCTGCAGCCGTGCCATTCTGGATGACGATATTTGTTCCCTGGGCACCCAAGCTTTCAAACAAAGCAATACTGAGCTTGTTGGCTATCCTGAACAGATGATGGGCTAAAGAATCAGGCATCAGTTCCAGGATAGTATGATGCTCTTTAGGGAATAGTCTTACCTGTCCTGGTGAACTAGCCAGATCTGCCACTACTGCAATCACTTTGTCATCTTCATAGACAACTTGTGATCTGACTTTCTCCTTAGCAATATCGCAATAGTCGCATCCCATTTTAATAATCAATCTCCAAAATGTCGCCATCTAGTGGCCAGTGAGCGAAGATACTATTCGCAGACATTATTTGGTGCTCCATTTGAGTATGACTACTGATTGGAGCACGCGAACGTGACATTTTGGATTGTTTCATTTGAATAGATTAGCTATATCATCTAAGCTAGCTTCGCCTTCTGGTTCTTGATCAGTTTCTTCATCTTCGGGCTCTTCTTCAACAGGCTCTGCTTTCTTTTTTCCTTTCTTAGGTTTCTCCTTTTTAGCTGATTTCTGATCCTTCTTAGTCTCTTCCTGAACTTCTTCTTCAGGCTGTTCAGATTCAGTTTCTTCCGGTTCTGCTGTTTCTTTATCTTCCAAGACTTCTTTCTCTTCTACTTCTGGCTCTTCCATAACCTCTTCAGGCTCTTCAACCAATGTCTTCTGTCTGACTCGCTCTTTCTTGATACCCATCAGTTGATTCATCCTGTTCTCGATCTTTAAGGCCAGGTTTTCCCTTAATTCCAATTCCACCAGATGTTCGGGGACATCCAGCAAACCATCTTCTTCTCTCCTGGGAATGATGTGTAACATAAAATGTTGGGCTCTCTGTCCTGCCACCATGCCATTAGCCACAAAGACAGTAGTTCCTTCTGCCTTCAATTTTCTGAGCATAGATTGAGAAAGATGTTTGGTTATCGCAAACAGATGGCCGATGATCTCATCAGGAATCTGGGGCATGATCGCATAATGCTCTTTGGGCATCAATAAGAGATGGCCGATGGCTGCAGGATTGATATCCATCACTGCAATACATTTATCATCTTCATAGACTTTCTTAGAAGGGATCTTCCCGTCAATGATCTGACAGAAGATGCACTGCTGTTTCTGGAACTCTTTCAACTCTTCTGGAGACATCTTCTTGATCTTCTCTTCCAAAGCTTTTCTCTGCTCTTCTGACATCTGCTGCATGGTTAAAATGATAATTTAAGATTATATAAAAGTTACTAAAACCATTCCTTCTTAGGAATCAAGCTCCAGTCGATCTTCTTTCTTTTAGCTGACCATTCCGAAAGAAGGATAGACGAGTTGATCAAAGCCAGATGCACATAAGCCTGAGGAAAATTTCCCAGCAGCTTCTTGCTCTTGATGTCAATATCCTCGGAAAATAGACCCAGATGATTTCCTCTCTTGACCAATTTATTGAACAGCTTCCTGGCCTTTCCCACTTCTCCAATATACCACAACGCATCCACTAACCAAAAACTACAGATAGTGAAAGCGCTTTTTGACTTCCCAAAATCATCTTCAACCTTATACCTCTGCACCAAATAATCATTCCGCAGGTTATGGTAGATTGCCTTGACCGTACTGATCAATCGAGGATCATTCTTCTCCAGAAATTCGTGGTAAGCCATATGTAATAAAGATGCATCCAGATCCTTGCTGCCGTAATACATAGTAAAAGCTTTCTTCTCTTGATTAAATCCTTTCTTACAGATATCCACAAACAGCTTTTCCTTCAGAGGTAGCCATTGCTGTACTAACTTATCACGACCATAACATTGAGCAATCTTAATAGCCCGATCCACTCCGATGTAACACATAAATTTGGAATAGGTGTAATGTCTTAATATGCCCCTGAATTCCCAGATGCCGCTGTCCGGCTGAGCATACTCTTTTTTGATCTTCTTGACCAGATAACTCAAAAACTTCCAGTACTTTTGGCCCATCTTTTTTTCATATTGATAATAAACAAAATAAAGATAGATCAGGTCAATCATCTCTCCGTAGATATCATGCTGGATCTGGTCATGGGCAGCATTACCGACACGAACTGGCTTTGAACCTTTAAAACCAGCTAAATGTCCTAACTCTTTTTCTTCCAGTTTTACTTCTCCGTGAATTCCATACATGATCTGCAAATGTTTCTCAGACAATACCCGATTCAAAAAAAATCCTAACAGTTTCTTAGCTTCATAACGCCTGCCGATCTTTTTCAGAGAATCTGCACACAACACTGCATCTCTCACCCAGCAAAACCTATAATCCCAGGTACGCTCAGAACCAACCTCTTCCGGAATTGAAGTGGTAGGTGCTGCCACTATCGCCCCAGTAGGACTGAAAGTG
>JBDREV010000109.1:0-4527 GCA_043819375.1 Candidatus Woesearchaeota archaeon | reverse complement strand
CCACTTTACTTAGTAATGATGCGGATGGTCTGAACAATAAATTTACTGCTGGTTTTGGAACAAACAGCATCCTTTCCCGAACAAGCCATGGACTTCTGAAGCTGTGTGCTGAAGATCAGTGGGAGAGTTATCAATCACTTGAATTAGTTTATGAAGAAAATAAAAAAGATTTGCAAACAGTCAGCCAGGTTTGTGAAGGTTTGATTGGTGTAAATTGTAAACAAGATGTAACTCAAGCTATTGCTGGTTCATATAAACTGCCCGGAGATGCAAAAACTGGATGTTGGCTGATAGTAACTATAAATAAAGCTGCTAACACTTTTGCCAGAGCAGAAGCAGTCGAAGGACAAATAATTTATGAAAAATCACTGGGAACACAATTTGAAAGTGTTGGCAACATTAAAGTTGTTGACGGAACATTATATGGCAGTACAGATTCCAAAAACGCTTTAAGAGAAAATGCTTGGACATCATTACCTGGTAAAACGTTATTATGTTTGAATAAATATTGGTATGCCTGTCGGCCGGGAAAGGTTGGGGATACTTTAACTGTTTTTGATAAGAGATACAATTGCACTTTAGAAAATAATATTTTTACTTGGAGGAAGATCTGATGGCTAAAAAAGGGATGAGTGCAGAATTCATTGTGGGAGCGATCATTACTCTAGCCGCTTTTGTGTTGATCACTTTAGCGATCCGTGGTTTCATAGATAAGGCAGAATCAAAAGAAGTGGAAATAATCTGTCATGACAGTGTGGCTTTAAGATCAGCTGCTTCGATCAGTTTGGGTGGTCTGGAAAACGCCAAGCTGGCTCCCTTGCTTTGTAAGACCCAAGACAGGAAGATCTCTGGAACTGAAGAAGAAGTGCAGAAGCAGATGGCTGAGATGATTGCTCGCTGCTGGTGGATGTTCAATGCCGGGATGACTGAAGATCTGTTGACTACTCTTCCCGGATTAGGAGGAAACAATCAAGGTTTTGTCTGTTATACTGCTCTAGTGGAAGGAAGCAAGGAATTCAGCGCGGGAAACAAGATTATAGATTTTAATGATTTCCTGAGAAAAGAAAAATATGCTCAGACTAATATTACTTATCTTAATTATGTGCAATATGCTGCCGGCGGTCCGGGAAGGATTGTGATGTTATTAGAGAATGGGATAATCCAGCCCAACCATGCTTATGAAATTGCCTTTATCGAGAAAAATAGTGATAAGAACAGCTGGATAGGTACAGCTATCACTGGAGCAGGTGCAGCTGCGGCTATCACTGGAGTGATTATCTTTTCTGTAGGAACTGGGGGGTTGGGCGCTGCTGCTCTGGCAGTAGCAGGAGTAGCAGGCACTGCAGTAGGCACGGAGATACAATTTGACCAGATGTTTAAAGAGACTGATGTCTCTACCGTTATGGTCATTGATATGTCTAATCAGGATCTGCGTAATGAACTCCATAAAAATGTCTTTTCAGGAGATATATCTGGAGAATAAAGAGGTGTTGGTGACTAGCGTCCCCAGACCACAAATTAAAATTTGAGGTGAATAAAAATGTTTTTTAACAATAAGAAAGGAATGACCTGGGAGCAGATCATGCTGGCAGTGATCGCTCTGATTGTGGTTGTGCTGGTGGTCTTATGGTTCAGAGGCGGAGGAGACAAAGCTTTCGACCAGGTAGGCAAACAGATCGACAATCTCGGAGATTGTGATAATGATAAAGTGGCGAATATGTTTGATAAATGTGTCTGTGATGCAACTATCTCAGATAAATTTCCTGAAGGGATCACTAAATGTGCTCATGAGTGTTCAGAGACAGACAATCAGAATTGCGCCAAATGCGGTAAATTAACCTGTTGATAAAAGATGGAAAAAAAAGGAATCATGCTGAAGTTTTTGGTAACGCTGATCCTAGCTATTATCATCTTTGTGCCGGCCTGCAGTTTTGCAGCCAAGTTTCTCAGTGTAAGTACACAGGCCAAGAATAACTTCCAGGATTTCACCAACCAGCTGGTGAAAATCTCATCAGAACCTGGCAAGAATACAACAGAAATATTAATTATGGATGAAAATACTGCTCTAATCTATTTTGAAAAGGCTCAGACAGAAGTGCTGGTGGATGTGGATGCAGAACCACCCACTAATGAAATTTGGATCTTCACTGATTATCAATTAGTGTTTAAGAAGCCATCTGCCTGCAGTGAGGGAAAAAACTGCTTATGTTTGTTTAGAGAACCTTCTTCTGATGCTGATATAAAGCAAAAGAAAGTTATGGTGACCTCCAGCGCAGCTATCTGCAACCCTCTTGATTTTGATTTGAGGTTAGATAATTGCAGTATCGGTTATCCTGTCAATATCAACTCTTATACCTGCCGTAATGGTTTCATGATTGAAAGGAAGCTAGTTGCCAATTCTGAGATTAATAAGGCTTATTATGAGATTACCAGAAGAAATTCCATCAATATCTACAATGACAAAGGAACCATTATCTTAAAACTATGAAATCTGCAGCCAGCATCATCATGCTCATCTTTGAAGTTATGGTAGTTGTGCTAGTGGTGTTTATGACTTTGGAAGTGGCTAAAGGGATGGGTGAAGCTGAGACGGTGCGCAAGATTAACCTGGCCAATGATATGAAGATGATGGTGGATACATTGATTGGTGTGCCTGGATCTGCGGTAGTGGAATATCCTCAGAACGTCTCTGATTATATCTTTGTATTAAATCAAGACAATGTGGTGGTGTATAAAGAAGGGGATGCAGATGTTTTGAAAGTTACTCGGGAATTTTATCTACCCACCGAAATAAAAGCCACTGGTGCTTTGAATCAGAAGGCCAGATTATGTTTAGAGAAGAATAGTCTAACTATTATCTTGAGGGAATGCAAACAAAATGAACAATAGGGCCCAGTTTGATGTAGCCAGGAAAACTATCTACTGGATGATGGCTGGAGTGGTGATTACGATTGTAGTGATTGCTTTTGCTTTTGTGATGGCCAATTATAAGAATAAGATCACTACAATCCCTGCGGAAGTGCGGGCAGAGTTATTGGTTTTACGGTTTGTGAACAATGGAGACTGCTTTGCTTATGAAAATGGAAGAACTTTTCCCGGAGTGATTGATTTAACTCGGTTCACCAATGAGACATTGTATCACTGCTATCATACTGAACAGGAGGAGGGTTACAAAGATTATAATTTCGGGCTGACTTTGGTGAATGAGAATATAACATTGCGTACAAACAATTATTTCAACAAGGTTGATTTTGTGATTACTAAGCCCGTGCTGGTGAGGAAAGGGACTGATCTGACTAATGATGTTTTAAGGATCTATGTGCAGGTGAAGATATGAAAGCCGTTGGTGAAATTGGGAATTTCCCCAGGCCCCGTTTTCCTGGCGGAAAGCAGGGGATGATGGATGATTTTTTTGATTTCATGTTCACAGTGATTGCCGGATTCTTTATCCTGATGTTTTTGGGTTTTGTGCTTAATGGGGCGGCAGCAGCTAAGGAACAAGCTGCCCTGAGCAATGTGGGCAAGTTCAATGCGGAAGAGAACCTGGTCTTTTATCTGCATAGTTCTGTTGACGAACAGAACATGGCAGATCTGATCAAGCAGTGGTATTATCATCAGGAGCAGTTGGAAGAGAAGTTGGTTACGGAAAGCGAGAAGGTGCTGAAGGAGATTCCCACACCACATTCTAATGCTGGCTGGAATGTACGGATCTATTCTTCGGGAAATGAAGAATTAGTTCATATTATGGTCACAAATATTTTAGGGGATTATGAAAACAGAAACAGCTTTACTGAATTAGTTGTAGGAAATCAATCATTGAAGATAGAATTATACTTGGAGTGTCAAGATGTCAGCTGTCAATAAAAGAGGGGCTTTGTTCCATTGGTTATTGTTTGGAGTACTGGCAGCTTTGGGCTTGTTCTTGATCCTTTCTGCCCAGGTGGAAACTGGCGTTAAAATAAAGGGAGAATGGCAGCTCAATTTTCTGCAGGGAGGTTTTTTGGCTGCAGAGAAAGAATTAGTCTCTATTGATCAGCAGGCTAAGAATGCAGGCTGGGAAGCCATTCTTGAATTAGATTGGAAAGGGAAATGTGGTGAAGTGCAGAAGTATAGTTTTTGGAATAAAGAAGATAACTGGGGATGTGTTCCTGATCTTGAAACACAGATTGCTGCACTGGTCAAAGAAAAGATGAGTAATCATTCTGAGATTAAGCTGGAAGGAAAAGAATTGATAGGCAAGGGGGAGACCAGAAGGACCAATCATTCCAAACCTTATTACCAATATGATTATTCAACCACTTTCCGGGTTGATCTGGGTATTGATCTGGAAGGGGAGACTAAACAGATTGTTACGCAAGCTGTGGAATTAGTAGGAAGGTGCAGGAATGTTAATGATCTGAAGAATTGCACCTTGGAAAATAAGCCTGCTGCTTGGAAGTTTAAGGATTGTAAAGCTGATTATACTGCTGAGAAAAGAGCAGTGTTCTTCTGTGTGGAAAGTGCTGGTAAAGTTTATGATGGTAAAGG
>JBDREV010000108.1:0-4792 GCA_043819375.1 Candidatus Woesearchaeota archaeon | reverse complement strand
CTCCCTGCTGCTGTTCTCCTTTGATCTCATCTTTAAGAGTGACCACGAAGTAAGTCCGTTCCATGGATTCCCAGTCTGGCTTCTCTTTCTCATAGATATTCCAGGTCTGATTCCCCGGATAGATCTCTTGGATTGAAATTTTAGTATAGGGAAACAGATAGAAATAATAATCTCCAAAATTATTGGCGAAGGTATCATTGACCTGCCGCAGTTTCATCATGTCAAAGCAATTGTCTTCCAGTTCAGCTTCTCCCTGGCTGCAGACCAGTTCCGGCAAAAACAGAGTCTTCAGTGTGATCTCCATCGCCCTGGCTCCCAGTAATTCTTCCTGCTTTTCCTTAAAAGAGATCTGGCTGTATTTGTAATAAAAGACAATCCCAAAAAGAATCAGCACAAAAAAGATGAACAGCACAGCGATTGTCTCGGTCATCTGGATCTGCGCCTTATGTTCTCTAAACCAAACTCGAAGAAAGTTTGTACTCTTGTGTGCTTTTCTGTTTTTATTCATCTTAATAAACTTGGATGCAAGCACCAGTTTGTAATTGTTGATTGAGTAACATCATGTCCTGTGCCCTGCTGGGTAACTCATTGCAAGTGTCATAACCTATATCTGCGCATTTGTTTAATTCACTAAACATCTCTGTACTCAATACTTGATTAACACCATCTGTTCCGGTCAGAGTCAGTTGGCAGCTTTGGATCCGTGCACTGGTCTGGGGATCTGCAGTTGATGAAACAGCTGAATCATAATACTTGTTGATCTCCTCCACTTTCCCCACATAAACCTCATTGATATACTTCATCCGCTGGAACACTTTCTCCATGTTGCATTTGTAACTCTCTCCATCACCAGCAAAGATGGCTGCGTATCTGGCAGAATCTTTCTCTCCTCCCAAAGACACCAAAGATAAAGTCTCTCCTTTCTCCCAGCTGTTACCTTTCTTCTCATAATATGTAACTTGTTGTGTTCCTGAAAAACTCACTGCACTGACCTGCTCATCCCCAAAACTCTTCAAAGCACCAGGCAAAGAAACAATGTTATTCCCCACCACATCCACAATCCGCACGTGGAAATTCTTTCCTGGACTGATATTATTCAAGTTGGGAACAAAATCAAAATTCAATCCTTCCGTAGCATTCTGCAGTTCAGTATAGAAGCTTCCTGAACCAACGACGATATATTGAGTATTGGCAGAAGTGATGATCAGCAGATCCATCACTTTGTAAGGTAATTTATAAGGTAAAGACCAGAAGATCATCCTAGAAGTTTTGATCTCTTTAGGTGCAAATACTGGATCGATCGGCAGTTCTTCAAACTTTCCTCCCTTGATCCCAAACCCAGCATAGCCTTGGTCACATTTAAATTCAAAAATATATTCAGCCAATCCAGAGGTATCAATAAAATTCTTAGTTTTCTCGGAGACACCTGCTCCCACTACAATCGACTCTAAAATTCTGACTACGTCTTCTCCCAGCCGTTCCTCTGAAACTGATTTTTGCTTGATCACCAGGCCCACAAAAAATAATAAAATAATCGCTCCGGCAATCAGGATATAGACCCAGTGGAAAGTGACTTCAACCTGTCCTTTCTTCATCATAAAAAGGCCTTCAGCATCCCTGCAATCAGGATCAGGCTGGTCATCGACAAGATTGACCAGATCATCGGATGTAACCATCTTTTCATCTTTTCACCTCCTAAAAAAACACTGCCCGGATAGTTCCTCCAATTAACAAGAGGAAAGCCATTCCCAGCAATACCCAACTTAAGATTTCATACCATCTTATCTTATGTTTCATTTTCAGACCTCCTAAGTTTTTGGTGGAAGAGACAGGAGAGTCCGATCTCCCTTTCCTTCCATCCTTAATTTAAAAGTACCTTGAGTGGTGTTCAGACAGAGATAACCCTGCGTACCCACATCAATATTGAACACTTTGATCGGCGAACTTCCTTCCGGGGGAAGAGGATACAAAAACACATTCTCGTCTGCTCCAGCATAATTACCCGCAGCTTCTTTCCAGAGGTTGCAGGCCACCAAATCAAAATTACATGGCTCTGGAGCAGTCTTGGTCAGGTCCACAAAACAGACCTGTTCATATCTTACTGGGACAATGAATCGCTCCACTCTCACTGAACCATATTCAGTGTAGATCTTCTTGACACTGGTCTCTAGATCTGTCTTGAATTGGTAATATTCTACTGTCTCACCTTTGTCCATGAAATCAGTGATGGCTTTATAGCCAAAGAGCATGATCACTGCAAAGGTGATTACTGCGACCAGAAACACGAAAACCATGCCGATGGTCATTCCGGACTTTGCTTTAGGAAAAATGTTCATTTTTATTCACCTTTTCTCTTCTTACTTATCTTCTTCAATTTATCAAAAATATCATTAGCTTCTTTTTTGGAAACAACATCTCCAATCTCTTTATCTTTAGTCTGCTTGGCGATGTTTTCTAATTTGGCGAAAACACTCTTCTCCTCTGGCCTTAATCCCGGCTTGACTATCTCTTTCACTGCTGCATGTTTCTGAGCTAAGTCCTGTAATTTCTGTAGGGGCGGTGCTTTTCTCTTCAGGACCTCCTCCATGTGTGGAATCTCTTTGGATTGCCTGGAAAACTCTCCAAAAACAGATTCCCTCTCTCTGGCTTTCTTCTTATCAGCCATTGATTTACGCAAGGACATCAGCCGTTCTTTCAATGAAGGACCAGTAGCCTTAGCTGCAGCTGGTCTAGCTGCATCTCTCAAGACAGTCCGGGCAGCAGGTTTTTTCGGAGCATAGTTGTAATAATAAACCAGATAGGCCGTTCCTCCAAGCAATAACAACCAACCCAAGATGAACAAGGTCCAGGCCAAAGTTTTAGATTTGGCCGTAGCAGTTTCTTCTGGGAATTGTAACACTTCTACTTCAGTCGTAACCTTTGCCGGAGCATCAGAGGAACAAGGGTCATAACCTGCTTTGTATTCTTCATAATTACTATAATCATCATTATCATAATCTTCATCAGTGTCTGTGGTCCCATCTTCATTGGAATCATCATTGAGGAAGTCCAGATCACAGCCCGTGGCATCATAGATCTTTTCCCAATAGTCTGGCAGGCCGTCTCCATCAGTATCCTGCAGCTGTTCTTCTGCAGTTCCTTCTCCATAGGCGCAGCCGTCACTGTCTACAACCGCTCCGGAGCTGGTTCCAGAACAGAGATCGCAGGAATCGGCGATGCCGTCTCCATCTCCATCCTTAAACTCAATCTTCTTAGTGTCGGTGCGGTTGTTTCCCATGGCATCTTCCACATAATAACAGAGCCAACCAGTCTGGGTGAAGAGGGCTTTCTGACCAATGTAGCTCACAGTAGCATTACAGCTTTCGCTGGTATCTTGGGAATAATCAAAAACAGCACAACTGGTGATATCCTTGCAGTACATCTCTGCACTGGTAGAAGTACAGGATTCATTAGTTACCACGTCAACTTTAGGAGCTTCTCCGTCTTCTGCACAGATGCTGTAATTTGCTGGCACTGCAGTAAAACCATCACTGGTTGCCGGACTGCCCCAGTTGCCGGCTGCATCTCCTGCGCCGATCTTGAAATAATAGTCATTCCCTTCAATCAGCTCAGCTTTGATCTTGAAAGGAAGCTTTGAACCGACTGTGCCATTGGCCAACATGGTTGTGGCAAAGGTTTCATTATCCTGGCCATACATCTCGTAATAATAACCAGTGAGATTTTCTTCATCAGTATAGATAAAGATGCTGGGTGTCTCCGAAAGACTGCAGGAATAGTTGCCGTCTTCGATACTGCTGATGGTGGGAGCAGTCAGGTCAATAGTAAATTTGATCTGCGCTTGTTTGTTTTCTCCGTTGATCAGACAGTTGACCAGATAGATATATTCTCCTTCCACTAAGCCATTCAATGCCTGAGTGTGCTGGGTGGTTCCGGTAACTCCAAAGGCAGTCTCATTATATCGACAATATGCATTTTTGTTGGTGGTTACTGCTAAAGTTACATCCGTAGCTTTGATATAACCGCTGGGAGCAGTGGAGATAATATTGCCGGCAGCAGTGTAATCCACAGTGAAGCTGAAATTCTCCACTTGGGAAAGATCTCCTGCTCCATTCATACATTGAGTGGAAAGATTATACTCTTTCTTAGCGCCCACAAAATTGATCTTGAACACGTCAGCATGGTTGATCTCTAAAGTATCGTCCTCTTCTCCGGGGAAAGAATACTTCATCGTGCTGAATTCCGCAGGACCTTCATTATATCTGCAGATAGTCTTGTCATCAGTATCCACATAGAGATTGGTCTCGATCCCTTCCAGCACTGGGTCAGGATCAGCATAAGCATCAAGAATCTCTGGTGCAGTTGGATCATACTCTAAGTTGATCTTCTGTGTTGGCCCTAATTTTCCATCCAGATCCTTGCAGGCCACATAGATAATTTTCACCCCACCATTCTCATTGTAGGGAGCGATAATCTGGCCAGGGAAATCTTCAAATAGATATCTGTCTTCATCTTTCTTTAATTTCTTGTAAGGCTCCAATTGGTCATAATTGAAAGTGCTGGAGAGGTCAAACTTACATTCTTGGGTGGGAACTTTAGTGAGCAGGATCAGATCAAAAATGGGCTGGTTGCTGACACCCCACTTTTCAGTTAAATAATAATATTCTTTAGGATTGATCAGAGTTATTCCCAGACCATCGATAACAATCTTTCCGCAAGTTACTGCTCCGCTATTCCCTCCCGAATCAGTAGAGTAATAACAGATCTCAGTAGTATTGCTGACAGTGAAAGCAGC
>JBDREV010000107.1:0-6213 GCA_043819375.1 Candidatus Woesearchaeota archaeon | reverse complement strand
GACTTGACTGGTGCACTTTCTAGGGGAACAGGTATCTTATTGATGGTCATGATCATCTACAAACTCTATGAAGAGATTGCCAAACAACACATGATGGATATGCATCCTAGTATGCGGAAGTTTATGGAATGATTCTTTAGTTCGTGCGGTTGAACAAAGCTAACCCATTCAAAACCAACAAATTTATAAAACACCTCCCTTATTTTAGCTTAAAATGGCATTCAGTGATTTTTTGAATCCAATCATGGGGCCTTTGCTCAAGCTGGGCCCGTTTTGGGCGATTCTGATTATCTCTTTGGTAGTCTCAGCTCTGATCACTTTAGTCTATAAACTAGTTACCAATCAAAAACTGATGAAGGAGCTCAAGGAGGAACAGAAAGAATACCAGAAAAAACTCCGCTCCCTAAGAGATAACCCTGCAGAGATGATGAAGGTGCAGAAAGAAGCCATGAAGAAAAATATGGCCTACATGAAGCATTCTTTCAAGCCTACTTTGATTACCATGCTCCCAATCATCTTGATTTTTGGATGGATGTCTGCCCATCTCTCATTTGAGCCGATCTATCCTGGGGAAACATACTCCATCACTGCTGACTTCCAGAAAGGAATCAGTGGAGAGATTGAATTGTTCCCCGATGAAGATACTCAATTACTCTCTGAAGCCAAACAACAGATCAATAGTGGAGTCACCTGGCAGCTCAAGAGCAAGACCGAAGGAGCACATATCTTAGAATTCAACTATGATAACCAGTCTTACACCAAAAAAGTACTGATTACCAAAGAACTTGCTTATGAAGAACCAATTACAGTCTTTCAACATTCAGATCTAACTGTGATTAGGACAGAACATAGCAAACTAAGGCCCTTAGGACAGACTTTCAGTATCTTTGGTTGGCAGCCTGGCTGGCTGGGAATATATATCATCCTTTCCCTGATCTTTAGCTTGTCATTGAGGAAGATTTTTAAGATATACTGAATTTTAGCATAAAATTCATGATATCCGAAGAGCTTTGCTCTTCAACATATAATAATTCGGAGATTAAAATGCCAGAAGGAAAACACAAATCAAAAACATATCGTAAAATATCTGTCAGGACTCCTGGCAATAATGTCACTACACATTACCGCAGGAAAAAACCTGCTAAAGCCAAATGCGGCAGCTGTAAGAAAGAGTTAGCTGGAGTTCCCAGAGATATCCCTCTCAGGGTCAAGAACCTGCCCAAGACCCAAAAAAGGCCAGAAAGGCCTTATGGTGGTGTACTCTGTTCTGCCTGTATGCGGAATCTGATGAAAGAAAAAGCGAGGTCTGAAAAATGAGCCTATTTGAAATTGGAAGATTAGCGATCAAGATTGCCGGAAGAGATGCAGGCAAAATGGCTGTAATTGTTGATAACATGGAAGAAAATTACGTCCTGATTGACGGTCAGGTCCGCAGGAAGAAGTGTAACATCAGACATCTAGAGCCTTTTCCACAAGTGATCCAGATCAAAAAAGAAGCTTCTCATGAGGAAGTTGTGGCTGAATTCAAGAAGATTGGCCTAGACGTTGTAGACACTAAAGCTAAGCCCAAGACGGAACGTCCAGTCAAGCAGAGAAAAGTGAATGAGAAGCCTGTTGAAGAGAAGAGGGTTAAGAAAAAGGAACAACCTAAAGCTGAGAAGAAAGCAGTCGAAAAAAAGCCCAAGCTAGCAGAGACAAAGGAAGAAGTTGAAGGAACTAAGATACCTGCTGAAGAAAATTAAAAATTAATTTTTTTACATTCTGGTACTGCGCTTGGACGTACCAACCAACTTTTTTCTGTTCTCTTGATCGAGGGAAAGTCGTAACACTTGAACTGCTCATCATTCAATATTAAATTGTAAGATATTTTGAGCTGCTCAACATTGTCGTGTCCATCAGCTGCAATCTCTGTTGGAGATGAAAGATATTGGATATTCTGAACAATAAAACGATGATATTTTCTGCGATAGTGGTCAAGAAGTTTTACAAAACTTTTGCTCTCATCTGCATTACTCCAATTAAAAAAAAACATTGTATCCAACACCTGTTCTTTTGCACATCTATTTTTGACATAATTTGATCTAAGCCGATAAAAAGATTCAATGGCTTGGGTATACGTTCTCAGATCGGCAAGACATTCTTTTCTAGTTATGCCTGTTGTTGCGGAGGTCTGGCCTTTTTTGATACCTATCTGGGGTGGCTCTCCAGTCAAAGATACACTTCTTGCTTCTGTGATCAATCGGTCAATTTTCTCAATCTTAGGATAATAATTAGTTCCATTTTTTCCCCAATCCCGAGAAAATTCCTTGCTAGCCCAGGTGTCCTGCAAATTACCTTTAGCATCCAAATAAGAGATCTTAACCCATTCTTTTCCTTTCAAGCCTTCAGAGATACCAAAACCCATGGATTTTTCCTGCATAGGGATTAATTTGTTGATCGTTTCTTCCATTTCTAGTTTCCAGTTTTTAAAAAAATAATAAGAAGTGGTCCAATCTTCTCTTGCCATAGAATTGCTCAGTTTAGTCAACTCTGCACCTGCCTGCTTGGCATACTTAATACCCTCTTCCGGATCTGTGTCTTTTAATTCTTTCAACACTTTTTCCCGATCAGGAAAATAGCTCGCTGGAGCTCTTTCCTTCAACACTAAAGCTTGGTCTGTGATCAATATTGCCTGCACCCGCAGGTCCTTGAGGTAATTCTTCCAGCTATTGACTTTCTGCTTCAAAGCTCTTTTTCTGGAAAGATCAGTCAAGCGAGCATATTCAATCGGAGCTGCTTTAATCCTTTCCACAGTCTTTTCAACATCAGCCACTACCTGCTCCAATCTCTTCTGATAATTAAGCATGCCTTGATTATAAAGAACAATCCTTGCTTCAACAGTAGTTATTGAACCTTTAGTTATATTCCTCAGCAAAGCTTCCAACGATTTGTCATACAATTGATGCTTTCCGCAGCTGTTGGTCTGATATTCTCCAATAAATGATTTGATGCACTGAAAACTTTCTTTGTGTTTCTTACTATCCAGCTCTGCAGTGATATATTCTTCCAGGCAGCCTTTGCTGAATATGCCCCCTCGCAGCTTCTTCTGGTGTCTTTCTATCACTGTCTGGCAAGGATTGGTTTGGGCAGCAGCATTGTTTGTGATACCAGCAAGGCCCAGGCTTAATAACAAAACACTTCCCCAATCTCTTAATTTCTTTTTCAGCATTTTAATCGTCAAGGAATCATCTTCTCTGCTGGATCAACATCACAGTATAGATGATTCACAATTTTCACAACAGTTCGATAACCCGGATTGACAACAAATCTGCAGTTTGATTCGAAACTATTGGTCATATATGTTCCAGGAGTTGTTAGATAAGGATGATCGAACTTGAATGGTTTCCAGGATGGATTGTCTTCTACAGCTAGGCTAAAGCGGTGCATTCCCCACCCATCACAATAGGCTCTTTCATCTGCGGATCCTGGTATGCACGTCCCTTTCTTAAAAACCACCTCTCCCAGATTATCAAACTCTTTCTTGGTAATGAGATAATTAAGTTTGACTTTGGACCAGCCCACATAATTTCTAAAGTCAACTACCCACCAGCCTTTTTGGGGATGATTGGCACATAGATAAAAAGGATCATATCTCTCAAATCTGGCCAGTACATCCTTTTCCAGATTTGGTCCTGTCCTGATATTCATCGCACGCCTGCCTGTCAGCACATATTCATGTTTTGGAGTGTTGCATTCCGGCAAGGGTTCTGCAGGCTTCTCCTGCACTGCTTTTTTTTCTATCTGCTTAGTCTCTTCCTGTACTACTGTCTCCAGATCTGCTTTCTGCTCTATCTTAGGCGAAGAGACCTTCCTGATCTCATACTTATCTTTGCAGGCACTAGCTAAACCTAAAGAGATTAAAGTTCCAGTTACCAACAGTTTATTTTTCAGATTCATCTTTTTTCTTTACTGTGTATTTGAACCAAGGAGGTCCAAGACTCAAGGTGACAGTAAGATCTCCTTTATTCCAACGAAAATATCCTTGTTTATCACTTGAATCAGGTTCACCCAATTTCTCTCCCACTCCTTCAGAATGGGAAAACCCGGATAACCGGTAGATATCAAATTCTATTTCATTAAATTGATTATTTTTAAAGGTGTATTCCACAGTTATATCTTTATTATTATACCGATAATCTGCAGTTTTTTTGCCAAATGCTATCAAGATAGTGTCATAGGTAGAACTGTTGTTGGTTATCTTTTCATGAGCATATCCTTCTTTCCCACTGGTCTTGATGAAAGGTCGGATCTTCTGAACTTCCTCATAGCTCATCCCTAATTCTAAATCCTTGAAGCCTTCTGGAAGATAATCTTCCAAGCTACTTTCTGAGCTTACAGAACTGACTAGTTTACAACTGCCATAACACACACCATAAATCGCTGCTGCTGCCCCTAAGGCCATAGCTCCTTTCAACAAAGTTCTTCTAGAGATTTTAGGAACAGCAAGACTGGGGAGATTGACAGAAGGAAGCTCCCTAGTTAAATTGAATTCCTTCCACTTAGCTAATAATTTTTCCAGTTCCATTTCATTCAAAAGAGATATTCTTTACTCCATAGCCAGAATCTTTTTTCTGCAAGTGATAAATGATCCTACTCCCTGGACTGATCAGGAAATAGACTTTCTCTCCTTCTTCTCCGACATAAAAGATATCATTCTTCCTGGCTGATTCCAGCACTTTCTTCTCTTCTTCAACCAGGTTCTGAGGATTAGACTCAAACAGGCCGCAGAGATGACTCTGGGCTGCTTTTCTGGGAGTGCCAGTGTCTTTCTGAAAATTGATATAATCTTTTCTTTTTATGTAACCAGCATCGAACAGGATATTAAGAATCTCTTTCTCTCCTTCTTCCAAGATCCCTTTTTCCAGTGAGTCAGAGATATTGCTGTTCAATAAAGATTTAGCTAGGTCATATTTTCGGTAAAGGTCAGCTTTGCTTATCTCTTCCACCATCTGCGATATCTTAATTTTTCCCTGCCAGTAAGCTTTCTGGTCTGGGCTAATCTCTTTAGCCCGATCCAGCAGTTCCAATGAGGATTGATAATATTTTGCATCATAATATAATTCTACCTTCTCCATCTGGCTGGTAGGCAGTTTCAATCTGTATCTTAGGTACGGGCTGCTGACCAATACCCCCCCTAAAACAAGTGCTAATAAAGAAGCAGCCACTGCTGTCTTTTTGCTTAAAAAGTTAGGGAACTTAACTCTCCTTTTTCTCTTGGCAGGGGAGCTGCGGATCTCTTCCAATTGGCCGATCTGCTGCAAAACTTTGTTCCACTCCTTAACAAAAGCAGCAGTAGATTGGTGGATCTTTCCATTGTAATAAAAATCTCTTTCTCTGATTTCCTCCCCATCAACAGCAAAGCTGTGTAATTGTCCTTTAAACTGCTCTTGTAAAACAGAGTAGTTTTCTTTTCCTTGTTGGATTGCATCCAGAAGTAGAAGATTCAGTTGATTTAACCCAAACAGAGATTCTTGATCTATCTGCTTAATCTTTTGCGGCCGGGTCTTGAACAAATATTCTTGCAATAATTCGGCATAATTTATCACTTTGTCTAAGTGCTGAAAAAACTCTTCTTCTACTTTCTTCTTCTCAGTGGAAGGAAAACCCAAGCGGTTAAGTTTGGAAAGTGTATCTCTCCCTTCCTCCAAAGAGGCAGTGGATTCCTCCAATATCTTTGATCCAGGCAAGGTACCATCTTTCTGTAGAGCCTTCCTAACCCGATCATTAAGTTTTCCAGTTAATGTTTTAAGATTAGGTACAAATAAATTAGCATATAAGTGGGTGATAATCTTAGCATAATTACTATCAAACTCTGCATCCATTCTTCGGCATTCTGTTTTATTCTTCAAAAAAAGCTCTGAGTCAATCAAAGCGCCATAATAATCAGAAAAAGGGCTCAGTTCCTCTTCAGAAAGTAAGACCATATTCTGGGGGAGCAATTCTTCAACTTGCTTCTCATAAAATAGTCTCTTTAACAATTCTACTAAATTTTGTGATTGCATATAGGTAAGATTAGCTAATCTTTTATATATTTTACTACTGTTCAATAGAAAAAATAGAAATATTTTTAAATCAGAAGCTTATCTTAATCAAAAATGTCACTCAAAACTCTTTATCAAGGAATCACGGCTTTAGTTCTAGCTGGAACTATCTCTGGCTGCAATGACTATTACC
>JBDREV010000106.1:0-7922 GCA_043819375.1 Candidatus Woesearchaeota archaeon | reverse complement strand
AATTCTGATATCATCAAAAGGATGGCAGGAAATATTCAGGAATTTGCCGGTGATTGGGATGCGGTCTGGAACAACATCCAGCTGCGGGCAGATTACAAACAGGCAATTGTGGAAGCTTACAATAAAACTCAAGACAACTCTCTGTTGGAAGCACCATTTGTGATCAAATGCAACGATACTTTCCATCTCCTTTCAGATAAAGTAAAAGAAGAAGTAGGCTCCTTGGATTCGAAAAGGATCTTGTTTGAATTTAAGGATTGGCTCAATAAGGAGATCAAGAAGAAAAAGATGTGAATATTATTATATACTCAGAAAATATTATTGATCAACGAATATAATTCCAACTTAAAAAAAGAGGTACTGGATGGAAGATTATCAGGAACTGTTAGAGAAATATAAGGCAAGAATAGAGGATGAGCTAGGCCATCGCGCCCAGTTCAGTCCCAAAGTCAGTTCTGTCGAGTATCAGCAGTTCAAGAAAGAGATCTACCCTGCGGCATATACTCTCTATGAGAAAGCCTGCAATTTTTCTGAAAAGATCTTGCGTCTCAAAGCAGATCCTAAAAAAGCAGCTTTGCTCCAGACTAATATTGAGCTCTGCCATCTGCAGATCACACCTTCTGGAGTTATTTCCTTTGCTATTCTTGGTCCTCTGTTTGTGATGATCTTTGGCTCTCTGCTGGCCTTTGCAGTCTTTAACATGATGTTTTTTGTGGGTTTTTTCCTTTTTGCGGGTCTGATGATGATCCCTGCCCTGCAGAAACTGCCGATCTTTATGGGCAATTCCTGGAGGATGAAATCTTCCAATCAGATGGTCCAGTGTGTGTTTTATTTAGTCACTTATATGAAGCATACTTCTAATCTGGAGAGAGCAATTGAATTTGCTTCAGACCATCTTGCTCCGCCTCTTTCTCTTGACCTGAAAAAAGTGCTCTGGAATGTAGAGACGCAGAAGTATCCTTCGATCAAGGATTCACTAGATGATTATCTTAACCAATGGAACGATTGGGACAAAGAGTTTGTAGAAGCAGTCCATCTGATTGAAGCTTCTCTTTACGAATCTTCTGAAGACCGCCGCCTGACTTTATTGGATAAATCATTGGAGGTAATCCTCAATGGTACATATGAGAAGATGCTTCATTATGCTCATGACTTAAAAGCTCCGATGACCATGTTGAATATGCTGGGAGTGATCCTGCCAATTCTGGGTTTAGTCATCCTTCCCTTGGTAATCAGCTTTATGAGCAGTGACTCTTCCAATCCCTTGGCGATGGTAGTCTATATCGCTGCATTATATAACGTTGCCCTGCCTATAGGTGTATTTTATTTGGGTAAGATCATTCTTTCTAAGCGGCCCACAGGTTATGGAGATACAGATATCTCTGAACAAAATCCAGAACTTAAGAAGCATCGTAACGTCTTGATCCCTCTTGGAAAAAAAGTAGAGATCAAGATCAATCCCCTCTTTTTTAGTGTAGCTATCTTTGCAGTATTATTTATTATCGGTTTCTCCCCTTTGATCATTCACGCTCTTGATCCCACCTTTGAGATTCCGCTTGGAAAGAATTTTGAGGTGTTTGGATATATCTGCACCCCAGAAAACCCTAACTGTGAACCCGATGAAAAATTCGGCCCTTTCGGTCTGGGTGCATCAATGCTTTCTTTGGTGGCTGTTGCTGGTCTGGGCCTCTCTATCGGAATATATTACAAACTGCGTTCAAAGAATGTCTATAAGATCCGCCAGCGGACTAAGGCTCTAGAAGACGAATTTGCTTCTGCTTTATTCCAACTGGGCAATCGGCTGGGTGACGGTCTGCCGGCAGAGATTGCCTTTGCTAAGGTTGCTCAGAATATGGGAGGGACTACTTCGGGGGAATTCTTTAATCTGGTTGAAAAAAATATCACTAGATTGGGGATGGGCATTGAAGAAGCCATCTTTGATCCTAAGATTGGAGCCTTAACCTATTTTCCTTCTCAGGTGATTGAGTCTTCTATGAAAGTGATGATTGAATCAGTCAAGAAAGGACCACAGATTGCTGCTCAGGCCCTGCTCTCTATGTCTAACTATATCAAAGAGATTCATCGGGTGGATGAAAGATTGAAGGATTTGATGGCAGAGACTATCTCTTCTATGAAGTCACAAGTGAAGTTCCTCACTCCGGCAATCTCAGGAATTGTGATTGGAATAACTTCTATGATCACATCTATTCTCACCCGTCTGGCTTCTCAGCTGACCAGTTTGACTTCCTCCGGCCAGGAGATTGGAGGTTATGGTGATATGGTAGCTATTTTTGGGATTGGCATACCCACGTTTTATTTTCAGTTGTCTGTGGGCCTGTACATCATTCAGATAGTCTATATCTTAACTATCCTTTCTAATGGTATTGAAAATGGTGTGGATAAGTTGGGAGAAAGATTTTCTTTGGGCCAGAACATGATCAAGAGTGTACTCTTATACTGTTTCATCGCTGGAGTCGTGATGCTGCTGTTCAATTTCTTTGCTCAGCAAGTGATGAGAAGTTCTTTTGCGACATAAAAAAAGTGGGAATGGAGGGACTTTCAGATAAACTGCGTTTCTCTGTGCTTTAAATGCAGTTTAAAGTTTGAACCCTCAACACCCAGATGTCTAAAATCGATTTTTAGATACTCCAAAATCTTTGATTTTTGATATCTTCAGTCTGGTGCTCTCCCAGGTTAAGCTACATTCCCACACCATCAAAAATTTATCTTTTCTTTATTAATCTTTTTATTTGAATTGCTTGAAATCATTCCATCTGCCACAAACTTTAAATAGGTAGATATTTTCTTTTACCTCATGAACAGGAAAACTTTGGGACTTTTAACCCTTTTAATCTTTTTAGGGGTAGTTTTGTTCCTAGGCTCTATCGGAGAGGATCTTAATGAATCTGGTGTGAGTGAAGTACCTACTGGAGCAGTGGTACTAGATAGGTCCTCTGTGGGTAAGGGTCTCAATGAGGTAACTGTTCCTGAACAAAACTTAACAGAAGAAAAAAATTCATGAGGTGAAAAATGGTATTAGGATTAGGACCGACCGAGATTGCAATTGTTGTTTTGATTATCGTCGTATTGATTCTTGGTCCAAAGAAACTTCCTCAATTGTTCCGCTCAATGGGACAGGCGATCGGAGAGTTTAAGAAAGGAAAAGTAGAGACAGAAGCAGAGATGAAGAAAAGCGCTAAGAAAAAAACAAGCAGCAAAGCTGTAAAAGAAAATAAAAAAGAAAATAAAAAAGAAAAATAAAAGAAATCTTTTATTTTTTTTATCTTTGTAAAGAGGTGAACTGATTGGTATTTGGTCTTGGAACTACTGAAATTCTCTTGATCGGGGCATTAGTCCTCGCGTTAATCGGTCCGAAAGGGGTCAAGCAGATTAAGCCTTTCTTTAAATCTATGTATAAGGCTTACCTACAGTATAATGAGAAAGTAAAGGCCGGCCAAGCAGAGTTTAATGATATAACTGGGGAGTTTAAGAAAGAATTGGAAGATGTCAAGGCTGAAGCTGAACGGGAATTAAGGCCGGAGATAGACAAATTAAGAGAAGAAGTGGAGACTAGTAGGAAAGACATAGAACAAGGGCAGCAGGGTTTCCTCAAGAAGATGAAATCTTTTAATCAGGATTTCCGCCAGGAATTTGATAAGAATAAACAGCAAGGCGGTGTTAAGATGCCTTCTCCTCTGGCTGGACAATCTAACCAGAGATTTGGGATGAGAGGAATTAATGGAAGGACTATGACAGGAAAACCAGGATCAAGAACACCTTTTAATCGTTTTAATCGTGACAATCAGAATAAAATATCTATACGAACTAAGCCAGATGACCTAACTCCTTTGAAGGCAACCACTAAACCAGTTCCTAAAAAAACAGAACCAAAGCCAGTTGTTAAACAAGCAGCTAAAAAGAACGTTGTAAAAACAACCCCTCCCGTTGCCAAGATTACTAAACCAGTGGTTGGTCAGATCGCTGCAGATAAAAACAAACAAGCACTTCCGCAGGGCGGAACAATACCCTCCGAGAAGAGACCCGCCGTTATCAAGAAGGAACTAGTTTCCAAGACCGCAGCAGTTTCGGAGAAAAAACAGATTGTTATCAAAAAAGAAGCTTCTACTCCTAAAACAAAAGAATCTTTATCACCAGAGAAAAAAATTGCGAAGCAAGATAAACAAACCACAAAGAAAACACAGCCGCAAACTAAGACCCAAGTAACAACAAAAACAGAAAAACCAAAAACAAGTATTCAACAGAAAGGCAAAGAAGAGAAGAAAACTAACAAATGAAAAAAACTGAACAGCTGGAAAAAGAAAGATCAGTCAAAAGCGAGATGAGTTTTTGGGATCATCTCGGTGAGCTTAAATCACGCCTGAGAATTTCAGTGATTATCTTCGTTGTCTCTTTTTTTATTATCTATATCTTTTCTAGCCGTATCTTTCAGGTAATCAAGGATCATTTTATTGGCCAATACGACCTGAAACTGCTGGCACCCACTGTGATGAGCGGTTTCATGCTCAGCTTGAAGATGGGTTTCTGGTTGGGGTTAGGTATAACTTTGCCAGTTTTGATCTATGAGGTGTTCAAGTTTATTGATCCTGCCTTGAATCAGAAGTATCATCGTCTTTCCCTGAAAATAATCCTCTCTTCAGCAACACTATTCCTGGCGGGAATGTCTTTTGTCTATTTTGTGATGCTGCCAATGATCATGGATTTTTTTATCAAATACAATGAGAAGTTAGGGCTGGTCAATCTGTTCTCAACAGAACAGTTCTTCACCTTTATCATTATTAATCTATTTGTGGGAGGAGTAATCTTCCAGACTCCGATGGTGATTGTCTCGGCTAATCGACTAGGTCTGTTACATAAAGATACTCTCAAAAATAGCAGGAGATGGGCTTACATCATCATCTTAGTCTTGGCAGGAGTGCTTACTCCTGATCATTCAATCATCTCCCAGATAGTCCTCGGCGGAGTGATTATCGTCCTGTTTGAATTCAGCCTGTTGTTCTGCAAATGACTTCTTCAGTTTAGTTAATTATTTAAATTAAAGGTATTCTTTACTTTCTATTAACTAATGAGGTGTTAAAATGAATGATCGTAACCAACAAGCAAGAGAAGATTTTCGAATGAAGATGATGCAGCAGATGATGCAGCAGCAAGGAGGGATGATGAATCCTGCGATGATGCAGGGAGAAATGCCCCCGCAGAAAGAACTTACTCCAGAAGAGAAAGCAGAGATGGAAAAACAAAGGAAAGAACAGGAATCTAAGAACCGGAAAAACCGGATTGAGAGTCTGCAGAAATCGTTAAGGCAAAAGAAAGCAGAATTGAATGTTTTGGAAAAATATTTAGGAAGAGTTGCTGCCAATAAGAATATTCTGATCAATGTTGACCTGAAAGAAGCAGAGACAGAATGGCATAAGAAGGCAACTCAAGCTGAGATTGAAGAATTGGAAGCAGTAATTGAGGAGAACGAGATCTCTTTAGAGTCTGAAAAAGAAAATCACATCAAGATGGAAAAAGAGCTGCAGGAACTACTGGAAAAAGAAGAGGAAGAGAAGATAGCTAAGGTTCTTGGTAAGACTGAAGAGAAAGTTAGTACATCAGAAGAAAAAACTGAAGAGAAAACAGAATAGATCTATCTTTTTTTTCTTTCAATTTTTTTCTTATAATATTCATGTAAATCCCTATCCTTCAGAAACCGCATCTCTGCGGGATGTTCTTTCAGATAATCTTTCGTTTTTTGTTCTACTTTTCGCAACTGTCTGTTCTTCCATAAACCAGAACCCAAAAATAACACTGCACCGATAATACCCCAAGTCATCCCACGATAAGGATGATGCTGAGCCTCAAAACAGCCGAAGAGGCCTATGCCTGCTCCCCCCAACTCTAAAGGATAGTTAACCAGCCCATATTCTTTCTTTCTCACTGTCTCTTTGATCAGGGCAGAATACTGCTTGACTTCGTAATCTAAGATCTCCTCTGCAGAAGGTTCTGGAGGGATAGAATAATCTTTTTCTTTCAGTCTTTTTTCCAAGTCTTTTTGTGATATGCGTTTAGTCCTTTTCTCCAGCAGCTGCAGGGCTTTTTTCTTCTTTGATCTCCTGCGAGTATATGATCTGATGATCTGGAACAGGCCTACACCCAAAGGTAGCAGGGACATAGGATGATAATCTGATAAAACATACGCTGGCAGTCCGACAGCAGAAAAGAAATAACATACTTTTCTTTGTAGATTAAGCTCTTCATCTTTTTTGAACGCTTGCAAATAAGCCTGGTCTGCCTGCTGAATATACTCTCGGTGAAGCAGATCATAATTTTCCCCCATTCTGCTCTCTAGTGATTCTTCCTTTAGCGAGGACATGAACCAAATTAGATAAATATTATTAAGAATTTATCTCTATAAAATTTCATCAAACCACATAAATTAGACTAGATATAAAAAAATAAAAAAAGAATCAATAACCTCGGCACTTGTCGCAGTAATATCTGTTGGCATTATTGACTACGATTCTTCTACCGCAACCTTTGCAGCGCCTTTGGATTTTAAATTTCTTGACTTCTTGAAAGACATGCTGCTTCAGTTTTATCAACTTTTTTTGTTTAGAAACTCTTTTAACTATTAAAACAAAACTTATATATAAATCTTACTCTCAGTTCTCGTCTATTTATGCATGATCAGACTAGTTTTGGCAAAAAGAACAACAGAAAAATACCCATAGCTACCATTGTTACCCAGATAGATTTGCTCCAATCCAGAATCTTTTTTCCATCAAAATTACCAAAAGGAATCAGATTGAACAATCCTAACCAAATATTTATCTTGAATCCAATAAGGGCTGCTCCAACTAAAAGAGGTAAGTTATACAAATTGTTTAATCCAGTTCCAATGACAATAACTGTTTTAACTAAACCACCATATACTATGGAAATTAAAAAAAAGAAAACTGCTGCCAATATAAAATTTACCGAAGGTCCGGCCATACTGATCTTGCCATTTTCACGTAAAGTTACTCTGCCGGCGATCATCACTGCACCAGGGGCAGCAAAGATGAAGCCGATCACTGCAGCTAAACCTAAGGCAATATACAGCATCTGGTCGAAGGCCCTGAATTCTGCTTCACAGCCATAATGCTGGGCCACGAACTTGTGTCCTAATTCATGAAACAAAAAACCGATTCCAGCAGTAAAAAGGGAGATTAAGAATAGTATCAAAAATTGAGAGGAAAAAAGGTTGTACAGATTACCATTAAGGAGATTGATACTGCCGATGACCAAAGCAAAAGCTAAGCTGAGCACCACCCATGCTTTGGTGATATCAATAAGTTCTGTCTTAGAAGTCCTAATCTTCCAGATTCTGATCGTCTGATCCATCATCAATAATTTTTTTTAGTGCCAGTGCTTCTTCCTCTACTCTCTGCAGCAAAGAAAGATCAGCAAAATTTTCCTCTGCACATTCTTGGCAATAGAAATCGCTGCAGTCTTTAATTCTGAATTCGGCCTTTTCACCGCAGATCATACATTTCTTCACCATCTTGATTTTAAAACAAGAGATCATTTAAAAATTTTTGTGCTATTTACTGTTTAAGCAGGTCTTTTTCCATCTCTTCGATCTCTTTTCCAGTCACCGCACATCCGTTGAATTTTGTATCCCATAAGACCGCATCCAACAAAATTCTCTTCCCTTCTTTCAGATTGGGAATATATTCATCAAGAATTCCCAGTTTATACGCGACACTAGCTAGTTCTATCGATCGGATTATCTTAATTTCTCCTACTTTTTGATCAAATTCTTTTGCAATCTGTTCATCAGCAATTACTCTCTGTTTAAATCTGTACTCCAACAGGCTCCTGAGCTCTTGATGGTTTTCTATCAACAGCCGCATGGTCCTTTCATCCATCACCAAGGCATC
>JBDREV010000105.1:0-3008 GCA_043819375.1 Candidatus Woesearchaeota archaeon | reverse complement strand
GTGTTTTTCTGTGTGGAAAGTGCTGGTAAAGTTTATGATGGTAAAGGGAATGTTAAATTGATCAGGTATCTATTTGCTTTGGATTTTACTTCTGCCAAACCTTTAATGGTGACAGCTGCAGGGAGTTATGATGCTGCTAATAATCTTTTTGAGATTGTCTTTGGTGATGTGGATGCTGCAGAGTATAAGGTTTATTTCACTGATTATCTTGCTCTGGAAGGGAAGAATGGTTCTGCGGAGATCTTGAAAGGAGGGGTATTTCCCGGTTATTTTTGGGATGTGAAATCTTCGGCCGTGGTTGATGATATTTCTAAGTGTGCTTCCGGAGTGCAAAAAGAAGTGAACACTGCTTATGTCTGTTCTGAGAAGGTTTATTTTACTTTGAGTGATGCTAGACTGGGAAAAGAATTCTTGGTGGGGATTGCAGCTGTGAAGGATGGCCAGGAAGGAGAGATTGAACTGGTTAAAGTTAAGAGTTCTTGATAACATAAATTCTTATAAATGAATATTTTTTCTAAATTACTGGTGGTTTATCATGTACAAGATCCCTGTTGCTGAATTGAAAGAGAAGATTATCAAAGAGAAAAACTTGTCTGCGGATGAGCTTGAATCCAGAATTAAAACGAAGATCAATGAGCTGTCCGGATTGATTTCTGAAGAAGGTGCTGCACATATCATTGCCAACGAATTGGGAGTGGAAGTGGTGGAAGAGAAGAGACGTCTGAAAGTGAAGGAAGTCTATGCTGGAATGAGGGACTTAGAGATCATCGGGAAGATTGTGAGCAAATCAGAGATCAGGGAATTCCAGAAGGAAGATCGGAAGGGAAAAGTGGCCAATCTGGTCTTGGGTGATGATACTGGAACGTTAAGAGTAGTTTGTTGGGGAGACCAGACTGATCTGGTCAAGAAAGTTTCTGAAGGGGATGTGTTACTGATCAAATCCGGCTATGCTAAAGAGAATAATTTTAATCAGAAGGAAATCCATTTGAATGATCGCAGTGAAGTTGAAGTGAATCCGGAAGGAGAAGAAGTTGGGGAAGTGCGGCAGGGATTAAGTTATCAACGGAAGAAGATCAGTGAGTTGAATGAAGGCATGAATGGAGTGGAAGTCTTGGGAACGATTGTGCAGGTGTTTGATCTGCGCTTCTTTAATGTCTGTCCGCAATGCGCTAAGAAAGTTACTGAGCAGGAAGAGGTTTTTGAATGTGCTGAACATGGAAAAGTTACTCCGGACAGTTCTTATGTCTTGAATCTGGTAATAGATGATGGCACAGGAAATATGCGCAGTGTGTTCTGGAAAAATCAGGCCACTAATTTATTGGGGAAAAAAGAGGAAGAGATTGTCAAGTACAAGGAACAACCTACTTTGTTTGGAGATGAGAAGAGTGAACTGCTTGGTGAACAGTTTAGGCTGATCGGTCGTGTGAATAGGAATGATATGTTTGACCGGCTGGAGTTCTCTGTGCAGATGGTGTTTAAGGCGGATGCAGAAGAAGAGATCAAGAGATTGGGTGGGTGAGTCTACTCTAGCATCTTTCTGACTTCAACCAAGAAATTATTGGCTCTTTTAACTGAAGTTCTGGCCTTGTTCAATTCGGCAATCTCTCCCATTTCGTATGTAAATCTTCTTCTTTTTTCTCTTTCAAAATCAAACTCTTCAATCATCGAGATCGCTTTCAGTTCGCTTATCCTTAACAGTTCTTCAGCTTCTTCATACGCATCATGGTATTCTTCAACAAAATGTTTCTGCAGTTTATTGTCATCTACTAAGAAATAATAGATCAAGGCATGAAAAGTTAGTTTGTGGATACTTTTTTCTTCATCAATCTTATGTTTGAAATGGGCTAACAAAGATGTTGCTGCGAAAAACATGGTGTAATAAGAGATGCTTACCACCCACATCGGGCTGGCGAGGGGATCATCTCTGTCTTCAGAGATTTCCAGTACTCTTTTTGCCAACTGCAGTGATTCAATGCTTTTATCTAGGAAGAATCTTTCTCTGTCCTGCTCAGGTCTGATCATCTTTCCTTCATCAATCAAGCGTTTGATCAGAGAACTGCTTTCCTTGGTGTGTTTTTCATCCCACATAGTACTTCCTCCTTAATCTTAAGAATTGTTCTGCCCCATAGAGAATAACATGTTTTTTTAACAGTTCGTTGCCTACATTCAATTTTAGTGGATTGCTCCACATCTCTGTTAGACCTTTTTCTGTAGTGATATTGAGATCTAGGTTTGGCAGAGTGATGGCGTTTTTGATTGCTTTCTCAAACTGTTCATAGTTGTAATCTTCCGGGATGACAAACAACAGATCCAGATCAGACTCTTTTTTGGCCCTTTTTTCAGCATAAGAACCGAAAAGGATGCAGACGAACTGGTTGAAGCTGACTCTTTCTAAGTCTTTAATCAACAGATTTAAGGTTTTGTAGGTGTGGATGATCTCTTTTTTCCGTTCCATCTCCACAGCGATATAATCATCCCTGACGTTTTCTAAATTTAGATTAATGATCCAGCTCTTGCCTTGCTGTTGTTTTTTGATCAGGTCCTTTTTTTTCAGGGAAGAGATGGTTCGGTGGATCTGAGGATAGGGTAATTTTAGAATTAAGGAGAGTTCTCTGATAGAGTATCCTTTGGTCAGATCCTCAAATAAGAGTTTGAGGATAGTTAATTCTGTTTTATATAACATCTTAGATATAATGTTATATCTATCTAGTTATATATAAACTTTTCTGTTTTTTTTGTGGTGACCAAAAACCATTTTCATACGGGGCCCTAAATATTTATAAATGATATACCCCTAGTTATCTATTATGAATAAAAAAGTGGCCTGGTATGTGATCGGTTCTTTAACTCTGTTTTCTATAATTGTACTGTGGTATTCTTTGGTCTCTTCTCAGCTTTATCTTTATGAAGGACAAAAAGGCGCTTTAAGAAGCATGGCCAATGACTTTGTGGAAGAAGGAAGCTATGACTTGGGATTAACTGAGTGTAAACAATTCATGTCAAATTGG
>JBDREV010000104.1:0-5597 GCA_043819375.1 Candidatus Woesearchaeota archaeon | reverse complement strand
GTCATTACATAAGGCATTCCAGATGTAAGTGCCGTCTGCCATGGACTGAGTTACTAAAGTTGGTGTGCCTGAGGTCAGAGAGGTGTTGGTGGTGTTGGCTGCCCAAGATCCGGAAGCATTGTGATATAAGATGCAGCTGTCGATGTTAGTATCTGTACCGGTGTAGTTGAATTGCAGAGTGCCGTCAGCATCCCAGCTGTTGTTTGCTGGGAGGTTTAAGGTAACTGCGGGGTTTGTATTATCTATAGTAATATTGATATTAGTAATGATAACAGAAGCATCCGTAGAATTAGTTGCGTTGGCAGTGATGTTATAAACCCCATTAGATATTAAAGCAGTATTCCAAGAAAGGGTAAATTCAGTTCCCTGGGTGAGGTTAGTGTCAATCAATTGCGGACCTGAGGCATTGACATAATAGAAAGACACATTTTCAGCAGTTTCATCAGTGGTGGCATTGAGAGTATAAGTGCCTCGGATGAACGTGTCATTAAGGGGAGTGTTGACAGTTATACTGCTCAAAGCGAAGACAGACACGCTTAATCCCCAGAGCATACAAAATATTAATAAGATTAATTTTTTATTCACCATAATCACCCTCTTAAATTATTATTGTCAAAAGGAAACCGATCAATTGTCAGTTTCCTTTGACTCCTGGGATTCCACTTTTTTTGGATTGGTGGAATACCCAAGAGTTAATATCAACTTTTTTTAATGAAACTATAATCTAGAATAAAACAATTAAAGTTACATAAACTTTTTTTTGACACTTTAATCAGATAATCTCATTATCTTTCTCAAGATAATAAAATATAGTTATAAGTCCATAAAAAACTTCAGTGTGGGGTGAGTAAGATTAATATAATCAGTCTAAAGAATATCGAGAAAAGCTTCGGAAAGAACACAGTTCTTAACGGAATAACCTGTGAGATTAAGAAAGGCGAAGTAGTGGGGATCGAAGGAGAAAGCGGAGCTGGAAAAACAACCCTCTTAAAGATACTTGTAGGCTATCTTGATTTTGACAAAGGGAAGATCTCTTATACGCTAAAGAAAAAAGCTTATGATCTAGAAGAATTGAAAAAATTTGCTGAGTTCTACAGCAGTGTTGGTTTTTCTAATCAGGAATGCTCTTTTTATGATCATCTGGATGTGGAAGAAAATCTAAGTTTTTACGGAGCGATGTATAAACTAAAGAAAGAAGAGGTGGATAAACGGATAAAAGAATTATTGCCTTTAGTCAATTTGACTGGAAAGGAAACCATCCTGGCCGGCAATCTTTCTGCGGGAATGCAAAAACGGCTGGATCTTGCCTGCGCTTTGATCCATGAGCCAAAAATTATTTTTCTAGACGAGCCGACTGCGCACCTGGATGAGAAAAACCGGAGAGATATCTGGAAACTGATCCAGAAATTGAATAAGAGAGGCATCACCGCAGTGGTAACTTCTCATTTTTCAAAAGACCTGAAGAGATACTGCAATCGGAATTATACAATCAAAAAAGGAAAGTTAAGATGTGGAAATTATTCAAATTAGTTGAAAAGAATCTACGGATGGTATGGCAGTCAAAATTGTTTATCCTGTCCATACTACTAGGCCCTTTGTTGTTAGTGTTGTTTTTAGGAAGCGCCTTCAATAACAACGGCCCGTATTCTATTATCATAGGGGTTTATAATGAAAATGAGGGATTGATCAAGACCAATATCTTAAAAGAATTAGAGACTAATTTTGAAGTCCTAAAATTTAATTCTGAAAAAGAATGTATTGATGCAGTCAAAAAATATAGCACGCATATCTGTGTGGTTATGCCGGAGAAAATCATTATTGAAGGCGATGGACTAAACGAAGTTGTTTTTTATGTAGATAACAGCAGGACGAATCTGGTCTGGGTCGTTTTGGACAGCCTTTCCAATGCATTTTCCATCTCGACTGAACAGCTGTCTGCCGGGCTGGTAAATGATCTCTTGTTCAAATTGAATGGAGCAAAAAACAAATCACTGCAATTGAAGATGATTGCTGAGCAGGAATTGCAAGAGAATAATAAATCCCAAAAATTGGCGGGAACAATCTCGGAAAAACTGGCTTCATTAGACTTTGCAGGCCTAAAACAAGAAACGGATAATTCCCTGTCGAAAAAACAAGAAATAGAAAATGAATTTGCCAACCAACTCCAGGAGATAGGAAAAAAGGCGGAAGATGGTGAGCTGATCCTGTCTGATCTTAGCAATATCTTGGGAAACGATTCCGCAGTAAATGAGCAGGTGAACAGCCTTAATGAAGGATTAGGGCTGATCAGAGCGCTCAGCAAAGAAAAATCTGGATTTGATCATCTCGATGAGCTGAATGTACTGTTGGAAGAGACAAAAAAAGAAGTTGATGTTTTGGAAAGCAGAATCCAAGAGATAGCTGAAGAAAACAAGCAGGTGCAGAGCCAGTTAACTGAGTTAAAAAAGAATTTATTATTGATGACCGGTGTATCCACTGAATTATACAAAGAAACAAGCAGCCTAAGAGTAACTAATGCTGACAAGATAGCAGAGCCGATAAAAACAAGGATAGAACCCCTGGCTGCAGAAAAGACCTATTTCTCCTTTATTTTTCCCACCTTGATCATGCTGATGCTGGTGTTTGTTGCAGTGTTGTTATCTTCTTCCCTAATCGTGATGGAAAAAAAGAACCGGGCTTTTTTCAGGAACTGGTTAAGCAAAGGATGGAGCTTGAGTTTTATTTTCTCTTATTACTTGACTGACCTATTGATCATCCTGGTGGACTTGCTGCTCTTCATTCTGCTGGCCAGATTCATCTTTGATATTTTTATCAATACAACCTTCATCTTTCTCTTGATCCTGATCAGTTCCCTGTTTGTATTGCTGGGGATATTGATTGGTCTAGTGACAAGAAAGGAGCAGAGCAATGTTCTGCTGGGTGTGGTGATCAGCAGCCTGATGATCTTCTTCTCCAATACCATTATCCCCATTGAAAGTGCCTCCGGGTGGTTGAAAGGGATCATCAAAGTCAATCCTTTTGTGTTGGGAGAAAGGCTGTTGAGGAAGGTCCTGATCACTAGATTAAGGATCTCTGAAATTGGCCAGGACTTATTTTTGTTCTTGATTTATATCTTGGTGCTGGTACTGGTTTTGATCTTGGTCCATCATTTTGTTTACGAGAGAAAAATTAAACTAAAGAGGTTAAAATGGAAAAAGCTCCCGAATTGATCATCGCCCTAGATGCAGGGATTGGAGTAGCAGCAATAGCCGGCTATCTCATCTATAAGATAAAGAAAGCAAAGAAGAAATTGAGGCGGACTATTTTGAGAAGAGGTTCATGAAAAACACAATACTCCTGTTTACTGGAATAATACTGGTTTCTCTGCTCTTGATCTTTCTGATTCCGGGTATCAAAGACAGCTGGACCCTAGATAAAGACAAGTTTCTCTCTGGAGAGTACTGGAGGATAGTCTCTTATCCTTTTGTCCATCTCAGCTGGAGCCACTTGATTGAGAATATGGTGGGGTTGGCTTTAGTAGGCTTCATCGCTTTTGAGCTGAAAACAAGATCTTTTGATTACGCTCTGGCTTACTTTTCCACAGCCATTCTGGCGATCCTGCCTTTATGGATAATAGTAAATTTTACGGCGTTGGGCTCTTCAGCAGCAGTCTACGGCCTGTTTGGTTTTATTTCTCTGGGAATTGCTAAATTTGGATTGAAGATTAATCATCTTATCCTTTTGGTGGTGGTGATCATTTTTGGCCGCAGTGTTTACAGTATAATCTATGGGGAGAGCATCAGCTATTATCTGATTCAATCACTAGCCCATTTTTCCGGCTTTGTCTTTGGCTTAGCGGCATTTTTTGCCTTAGAACGGGTGGAAGGGCAGCTTAACAAAAAGAAACAGTTTATTTTAAGAGGTGGTTAGTTAAAATGAAGAAAATAAATAAAAAGATCTGCACGGGAATAAAAGGTCTGGATGAGATGCTCAAAGGTGGCTTGATCCCGGGCAGGAATATCCTGCTTTCCGGCCCGTCGGGAAGCGGCAAGAGCACAATCGCCATGCAGTTTGTCTACAATGTAGACAAAAAATACAAAGAGCCAAGCCTGTATGTAACCTTGGAAGAGACCAGAGAGAAATTGATTGAGGATATGGCCAAATTCGGCTTTGATCTAAAAAAGGCTGAAGCTGCGGGCAATTTTCATCTGATCGGGGGGCCGATTGCTAAATTGACTTCTAACATGGAAAAGGTTGATGCAACTGCTGCCAACATCGTCACTGAGATCGGAGAAGTGATCAAAGAGAAGAAGATCAAAAGAGTGGTGATTGATTCTGTCAGCTTATTGACTATGCTGATGGAGACTGATAGAGAGAGAAGAAAGGCCCTGGCTGCATTAGCTAACACACTCTCTGCTCAAGACTGCACTTCTATCCTGATCTCTGAAACTGAAGAAGGAACAATGAAGTTAAGCAGATACGGCATCGAAGAGTTTATTGTTGATGGGGTGGTGGTCTTATATCTGATCAGGCAGGGAAACCTGTTTGTGCCCGGCATTGTCATCCGTAAGATGAGAGGAAGCAATCATGATAAGGAGATCCGGGTCTATAAGATTGCTGATGATGGAGTGACTGTCTATCCTTCCGAGACCATGTTTGGGAATGTTTGATAAATGTTGATTATAAAATATACCACCAAAAAATAGTAAAATTAATAAACAGCCTTTAGAATCTAAAAGAATGGCCAAAATTTTGATAGTGGAAGATGAGGAACAGATCCGAAAGATATACAAGAGAGAATTAAAGGAATATTCTATCCTGGAGGCTAAGGATGGAAGAGAAGGGTTGGAATTAGCCTTATCTTACCTGCCGGATGTGATCGTTACAGACAGGAACATGCCTAATCTGAACGGTCATAAGATGGTCAAGGCATTGAAAGAAAGGCCGGAAACAAGCCAGATACCGATAATCGGATCAGGGGGTTTTTCTGCTGATGAACAGCTTGCTCTTGATGTTTATATCCCCAAAGAAGGTTGGGAAAGCTTTAGAAAGATATATACAACAATTAAAGAACTCTTGGGAAGAGATTCATGAATCTCTTTCTGATCAGTTTAATAACAAAGTTTTCTCAAGACTATAAATGTCTAGAAAAACCAAGCTTATTTATATATAAGAATGGTTATTTATAAAACCTTTCAAAAAAAGGGATAAATAACCGAATGATTTTAATATCTTATCGGCTCTCCTAGGGTGATGGAAAAAAAAGAACAAAAACAGATTGCTTTGATCATCCTGCAAACTATAAATAATCTGCAAGCAGGCAAAGATAAAGTTGCTTCTTTTTTAAGGGGGTCACACTCCAAGAAAAATAAAAGCTTACGATTTAAACCAGGTTATGGCGCATTGCTGTGGTGCGACCTACTGACAATCAAAGGTTTTATTGAGCAGTTAAAAGAGATGGAATTTATCAAACAGTATCAAGTAGAAAGAGAATTTTATTCTTATCCGATCCTAACATTGACTAAAGCTGGAGAAAAAGCCTTAGAAGAAAAGATGGAAATCCCCTTACAAAAAAGAAGAGAGATCAAGCTGATCAAGATTGGCGAATCAGAAAGAAC
>JBDREV010000103.1:0-2373 GCA_043819375.1 Candidatus Woesearchaeota archaeon | reverse complement strand
CAGTGTAATGTAAGCACTATACAGGAAAATATATAAACCTAACTTATATTCCTTAGATGTATTATAATCTAAAAAGAGGTAAGCAAGATGGTATTAGAGCATATTTTCCCAGAAGATTGGTTAGAGAATAAAGGGAGATATGCCTTTCTTTTAGGGATTATCTATTCAGTTATTGGGATTTTATTATCTTCAATCCTTTTTCCTGGAGATCCTGCTTTAGTGGCAGTGGCCTTCACTTCTTTATTGTTATTACCTGAGCTCTACAAAATCTTTTCTATGGAAGAACGGATGGAAAGACTAGAGCAAAAGATCAGCTTGAGAGGCATCTGGAAGGATGATGTGGGTGTAGTGAGGATTTACATCTTTTTGTTTTTAGGTATTATGTTGGTTTATGCTGCAGCTACGATGCTGCTTCCCAACATGCAGACTAACGAATTATTTAGAGAGCAGCTGGAGATCAGATTTGGTCAGGGATTCTCCGGGCAAGCCACTGGTTTTTCTTCTGGATTGTTCTGGGATCTGTTGAGCAATAACTTTTTAGTTTTGCTGGCTTGCTTTATTATGGCACTGTTGACTGGAGACGGAGCTATCTTTTTGATCACTTGGAATGCTTCAGTCTGGGGGACTATTTTTGGTATTACTGCTAAAGGCGCTGGGATCTTTGCCGGGAAACATCCCTTTACTTTCTTTGGAATCATTATGCTGGTGGTCTTTCCCCATATGATCTTAGAAGCAATATCTTATTTTTTAGCAGCGATATCTGGATCAGTGATCTCTAAAGATGTGATTCTGGAAGAA
Organism: Candidatus Woesearchaeota archaeon; assembly: GCA_043819375.1. GTDB lineage: Archaea > Nanobdellota > Nanobdellia > Woesearchaeales > GW2011-AR9 > JBDREV01. The sequence continues at coordinate 1,575 of JBDREV010000103.1, read as the reverse complement.
TTTGCTTCTGATCGGTTTATGGAAGTATTTGGTTTCAATCTTTATCTGCTGCTGTTTGCTCTGATGTTCTTGCTGCTGGGTGCTTTAGTAGAGACCTTTGTGCTGCAGCATGTGGGAATCTATCAGGAGATTATCAGGATGAGTTTCTTGGGATTGGGTTGATCCTTCAGATTCACCTACCTTTCTTTTGATAAAGAAAGTTTACTTATTATTGGGCTTACAAACGTCATAGAAATCACACTGACCGGAACTCCATCTACATAAAGGAGAAGTCTGACAAGGATAATCTTCAATCTCCTCTGATTGGGTATGCTGATGAACCAGATTGATCTCTCTTCTAGCCAACTCCAACAGTTCTTCATCCACAGCAATCAGTTTTAATTTGTGCCGCAAAAAAAAGATTCCTACCTTGGAAGGAGCTTTTCCATGTTTTTCTTGATAGAGCAAAGAATAGATCGCTAACTGTAACTTGATGCTGTCTTTGAACTCAAAATTGGCATTAGTTTTGTAATCGACAATATGCACTTCATCCTCTAAGTGATGGATCGCATCAATAAAACCTTGGACGGAATGTTTATCAGAAACGTATTTACGCTCTCGTATCGGAGTCAATTTCTGGAAGGCTTCAGCAAGAGATGATCCTGAAGAGATCTCTTTATTTAAATCCACTAAGAATTGGTCCAGCCAGTTCATCAGCATCAGCATAGTCTCTTCAAAATAAAATTTGATCTGGTCTGAGTTAAGGTTAAGCTGGTCCAACCTCTGTTTTTCTTTCTGCCAGTAAAATAATAATAATCTTTGGATGGCAGTTTTGAAGTATCTTTCGTGATCTTGGCTAGGAAGATCAAGATCATAAAAATTTTCCAAGACAGAATGGGCGATATTTCCCCTAACCAGATGAATGCTGGGAAGAGTAGCTAACTTTTGGATATATTGGTAATAATATTTTCTTGGGCATTGCTTGTAAGTATTGATAGAAGAAGGTGACTGGATCCTTTTCGGCTTACAACAAAGACAGGCCTCTTTTTCTTTTTCCGTCATCTATTTTTTGAAAAGAGGGTTATATATTAAAGTTTGGTTTTGTTCTTTTCAGCAAACTTTTATAAATAAGGCTCTGTTTATTTAACTTAATGGAACCAGAACAACCCTTATTGAGAGTCAGGCTGCCCACCGGTAAAGATGTGCTGGGGATAGTTCAGCAGAGATTAGGGGCCAGCAGGATGAGGGTTGCCTGTCTTGATGGTAAGGAAAGGATCTGCCGGATTCCCGGAAGATTAAGACGTTCTTTATGGGTCAGAGAAGGAGATGTAGTGATTATTGAACCTTGGGAACTAGGTGGAGATAAAAGTGGAGATGTCATCTTCAAATATAGGGGAAAAGCAGAAGTTAATTTCCTCAAGAAGAAAGGATACCTCAAGAACATTGAAGAAGAGTTTTAGTATTAAAACTCTTCTAAGAAAATTTTGTTTAACAAAATTATCTGAAGAGGAATTTTAAGATTAGTATCTACTCAAGAATAGAAAAACTTATATAACGGTTTCTTGTCCTTTTTTATATGGGAGAAAAAAGTTTAGG
>JBDREV010000102.1:0-9318 GCA_043819375.1 Candidatus Woesearchaeota archaeon | reverse complement strand
GGGGCATCCTTATCTTTTATAATAAAATGAAAAAAGAATTACTCCTCCTCTTGCTCTGTTCTGTTCTTTTACTAGCTTGCCAAGAACAAGAAACAAGTGTTAAAACAATAACCTCTCCAGTCATTGAAGATACTGTCAATAATTATTCTCAACAATCGAAAGAGAATACACCTCTTATCCCTAGTACCCAACTAGTTGAGATCACAGATTTATTAGGAGAAGAGATTGCTGCCTATCCAACCAAGAACAGAAACAAACCAAATGTGGGAGAATCTTGGACAGATCCTGATTTTCATACTAAACTGACCAGAGTGACCACTTCATTAAGACATGAATATTCCCGTTTTGATCCTTTCAATGAGGACCACTCCCTCATCATTTTATATGTCGATGATACAGGCGATTTCAATGTTTACGAAACCAAAAGCATCCCTTATGAAAATAATTTAGTGATGCAGCTAAAAGTTGCTGAGCCAAGGTGGATCAATAAAGAGACTGTTTATGGTCTTGATGGATTTAAGATTATGGAAATAAACGTTAATACAAGACAAAGGAATATCCTCAAAGATTTTTCTCAAGACCAGAAGATAGCACAGATATTAAACTCAGAGCCAGATCTATATCGGATAACCACCCGTGAAGAAGGAGAGGCTTCATTAGACAACAGGTATTGGACCTTGATCTTACAAGGCTCAGCAGATGATTATCGGCCAAGATATATTTTTACTTGGAATCGGCAAACAGACAAGATCCTAGGAATATACAAGATACCTCAAAAAGAAGCGAATATTGATTGGGTGGGCATGTCTCCTTTAGGAAATTATGTAATCATCGGAGCAGACGAGGGCAATGGTGGCAATTTGGACGGACTGGTGATAGCAAATAAAGAATTGACGCAGTTCCATCAGCTTGCCAGAAGTACTGCTCATTCAGACACAGGATTAGATTCAACCGGAAAAGAAGTAATTGTAATGCAGAATTCCCAGACAGACTATATTGACCTGATCCCTCTTGATTTCTTCACAAACCCAGTAAATGGAGATTACTCAACATCAACCATCAAACGATTAGCCAGATTATACTATGCTTCTGATTCAAAACAAGGGTTTAACAGCGGACTGCATATCTCCTGCAATGCGCCAGGTTATTGTTTAGTCTCCACTTATCTTGAACCGGGACAGAAAGAACAGAATTGGCTGGACAATTCTTTGGTCTTAATCAAGTTAGATCCAGAGCCAAAAGGCTATTACCTTGCCAAGACAAGAAGCGTAGTCGATTCATACTGGGAAGAAGTACAAGCAACTTTGACAAAAGATGGCACTAAAGCAGTCTGGACCACTAATTGGGGAAATAATCCTGGCCAAGAAAAAATCTTCTTGATGCAGGTAGAAATTCCTAACTAATAGAATTAATCAAAAAATTAATGATCACATCGCCACAGGCGCTTCATAAGTACAGATTTTCTTCCCTGCTTCATCTCTTCCATATTCCCGATAGAACATCGCTACTTGGTTCTTTTCATCCACAAAAGGCAAGTCTTCTCCTGGCCTGTATTCAAAATGTAATGTTCTCACTAGTCCATCTGCGCCATACTCAGCCACCACACCCATGCCCGCATTGCCGTAAGGTGTAGCTTTGACCTGGTATGTCCTGACTGTTCCTGGAAAGGCCAAAGCCAATCTGATTGCATTCCTTGTCTTCAGGCCGATACCTTCATCTGCATCATCCACATCCCGTTCTTCAGTAGTGGACAGGAAATCCTTAGGTAAATATTCTGAATACAAAATATCACTAAGGGACTGGATGTTATTATTAAATTCCCTGACTCGAGTTATCCTTCCATGCTTACCATCAACTACATAAGCACTTTCTCTGGATTTCTTCTGTTCACCAATTACATAATCCAGGAAATCATCTTTTCCCTGAAGATCCTGCCAAGAAGGGATTACCCGATCAATAATGATATTCTCTTCCTTTAATCTACTGATCAAGGTGTCTCCATTCTCAAAGACTAGAAATCCTTTGGTGTATGGATTTTCACTGGCCCCTTCATCTAAAGTCAAACCATATTTAGGCTCAATCTTAGTGCCATTAGGCTGGGCGTACTTAAGCCAGTTCTCCAGATTTTGGCGGCAGTGATACTCACCTAATATCCAGAAAACATCCAACTTTTCTTCTTTAGTTGGTCTAAGATAAGAAGTTTCCCTTTCCACCGCTCTTTCTAATTCCATGTATCTTAGTATACCTTTTCCTATATTTAAACTTAACTACTAGTATTTTTTTATTTTTATCCAAAAAAATAGAAAGATTTATCAATTAATAAAAAATAATTTCCCTATGTCTAGAGATTTAGATCTAATCTACTTAAAATCTGAAAATGCCCGCATGAGCCTAAAAGAACTCTCTAATCATCTCAACAAGACCCCCCAACGCCTTAAATATTCCCTTTCCGTTCTGCAGAAAGAGGGAACTCTCAAATACCCTCATTGTATCTTTGAATATTCTTCATTTGGTCTGATCCTCTTCAGGGTCTATTTCCGTGGCAGTTACATCAATGAACAGGAAAGGAAAGAGATCATTGAACTGCTCAACAGCAACCCTTATCTGACATCTATCTATGAATTCACTGGAGAATATGACCTGACTGCAGAATTTATCTGCCCCAATCCATCTAAATTCAACAAAGAGCTGAAACGGATCTCTTCTTTGAAAAACACATTGAGTGATTTTAAGGTCATCCTCAATTTAGTCACTCATCTTTATTCCAGAGATTGCATCGCTAAGAATACTTCCTTAAAATTTCTTAATCCGGAAAGAGTGTTAGGCGGAGACAGAGAGAAAGAAGAATTCAATGAAAATGAGCTGGCAGTGATGAAGCAATTATTGCTGCATCCTACAATGGGAATGGGGGCGATCTCTAAAGAAGTTAAGATCAATGTCAAGACTGTGCGCTCAATCGTCCAAAAATTAAAGAAAAAAAATATTCTTAAGGGTTTCAAATATGCTACAGATGCCAACAACTTAGGAATAAACAGATACCGGCTGTTTCTCAAACTGCATCATGTCAGCCAGGAAAGAGAGAGCAAGATAGTCAAATTTGCCCTGGATACTAAAGAGATTGTTCAACTGAACAAAACCATTGGTGATTGGGATATTGAACTGGATATCGAAGCAGTAGACAAAAACAGGATCCGTCAGATCCTCCTTCAGCTAAGAGAAGAGTTCAAAGAGCTGATCGAAAAATCAAGCCAGATTGATTTTTATGATTATCACAAACTGACCTACTTGCCCAACTTCCTTTTTGAAGGGAATTAATCATTCTTATTAGGCCAGGGAGATGAGACTGCTTTTTGATTTAACATCTGGCAGACAGAGTTATATATGTATCAAACCACTATTTGGTTATGGATAAACCTTTAGAAGAAAGGATTAGGCATGATGTGGCCCAATGTCTGCAGAAAGGCACCTATCGCCGGAAAGGGGAAGATAAAGAAGGATATGTCTGTAACTATTGTACATATTACTTTCTCAATTCTCAACAGCAGCCATACCTCTGTGAGTTCCGAGGAGAGATAATTCCCCTCAAAAAAGAGATCAATGGCTTCTTTACTTATGTTGAATATTATCTCTGTCAAAGAAGAAAAAGAAAATATAAATTAATCAAAATCTAGAATCTTCTTTGATGATCATATTATCTCTGCTTACACCAAAATACTTCTCTGCGTGTTGGATGACCACCTCAGAATCAAAATCTTTACAGGAGTAAAGGTCAAAATTGATCCGTTTCTTTTCGGCAAAAGCATGGAAAGTGATATGAGAATAATCAATCACCAAAACTCCAGTCAATCCGGGGTTTTCTGGAATCCCTCTCACAATTATTGGGGGAGTCAAAGCGCCCATCTCCACTTTGGCGGGCAGCTCTTCCAAAAAACTGTAGAAAGTATGATAATCGTTAGTGACCTCTCTGGAGACATGGTATACATCTACCCGAATATGTTTTCCATCCGGGCGAATTTTATCCACTCTTACTTCCTGCCCAATAGTTGTTTTTGATCCGCAGATCATCTCTTCTAAATCCTGTCTATTTTTTTCATTCATTTTTTTTATTTAACCTCCTCATTTTAAAGCATAGAAAAAATACTGAAGTATCTAAAGAAAAACCAGAAAGAGAACCTAGTTCCCGGAAATTAAGTTTCTTGCACATTCCTTATTTCGGTTTACGATAAACAAACCACCTCACACTTGTTTGAATTTAGCAGTTTTTACCCGCTGCTTTATAAAACTTTTTATTTGATAATTTTGTCGTCGTATACTCCTCGAAGGTTGATAAGATTTAAATAAGATTGCTTCTTTTAGAGTAGTATACGGCTGTAGTGGAGCGGCTAACATGCCACCCTCCCAAACCTTGAAGAAAGGTGGCGGCCCGGGTTCGAATAGGCTGTTGAGGAGAAGAAAGTGAAGTTTCATTGCTCAATGCAGTTGTTACTTGTACTACTCTCTTCGTGCCTGCGAAGGTCCCGGCAGCCGTATCTTTTGCTAAACAATACTTTTTTATATTCTGAGAATAATCATTTGAAAAAGAGGTGATATTAAATGATGGATATGAATCCTAAATATTGGGGATTGCACAAGTTGATTTTCGGCGCTTTGTTGTTATTGAACGCATTTATCTGGCCGAAATGGTTAGGCGTTGATGGATGGATTGCCTGGATTGCTGTGTTGATGGTGATCTGCGGACTTCTGAAATTAATTTGGCCTTGCTCAGCTTGTAAACCTATGCCCAAGAAGAAAAAATAGGTTTTAATTTATTTTATCTTTTTTTTCTAAATTTTTATAAATAAGTAACAGAATAGATTCTTTTACGCCAGCGTCGCTTAACTCGGTATAGCGGCAGTCTCGAAATTACAACGATACAACTGCTCCCTTTGGGATTGCAGGTTCAAAACAGTTCAATCTGAAAAGATTAACTCTGAAATTCCTGCCGCTGGCGTTTTACCAAATCTTCTCCTTCTTCATCTTCTTGGCCAAACTGCTTAAGAATTCAGAGATAATCACTTCTTTATATTGGATCTCTCTGACCCAGACCCGCACACTGATTGTAGCTATAGAATCAGAGATCCCAGTAAGTAAAATCCGAGGGACAAATTTCTCTTCAGGTATCTTCTGAGAGCTCTTGATCTTTAACAGCTTACGGACAATTGATCTCTCATCCGCACTTACTTGAGGCAAGATTCGGACATTTTCACTAATAGTAGCAAAGATCAGCTTTTTTGCCTTTTCCAATTTATTATAGGGAACTTTTAATTCCACCGGCATCTCAATAAAACTCATCCGAGTATAATTAATTATTTTTGAAGTGACCAAAATAGAATTAGGTACATAGATAATCCTTCCGTCTTTGTCTTCCAATGTTGTCTTAGTCAAGCGGATGTCCTTAACTCGATTGATTCCAGTATCAGGAAATCCTACAGAAACCCAGTCTTCTAAACTCACTGGCCGCTGGATAAAAATCAGTACTCCTGCAAGAATGTTCTGGAGGATCTGCTGTGAAGATAAAGCGATCACAATTCCTAATACTCCCAATGAAGCAGCCATTGCTGTCAAGTCAAGCTTGAGAATCTTGTAGATGCTTAAATAAAAACCACCACCGAGGATTAAATATTGGAAACTTCTGGCAAACCACTTGGAACTTCTTTTGGATATTCTCTGGTCAAAAGATCTCCGGATCAGAGAGTAGACTGCATTTCCAAACACTAGCACTAACACAAAAACAAACAAAAACAGCAATAAACGCGCTAAAGATATTCCTCCGATAAAGATTGGTTCTGCCATTATTTTCTATTCCTAAAGATCCATTCAAACACAAAGCCAAGAGCAGTGATACCCAATCCGAGAAGGATTACATTCCATTCCAGATGAAAGATCATAAACAGGCTGGTCAAAGCACCTAAAACAGGAAGAAGAGGTAATCTACCGATATTCAAAGGAATTTTGAAATCCCTCTTCAACTTCGGCTTCGTATATCGTAGCACAATTACAGACAAGTTCACTGCCGCAAAGGTCAAAAAGACAGCAAAATCTGTTGCTCCCGCGACAAAACTTATATCTCCCAGCAGACCGAAGAGCATCGCCATGATCATCACAGCGATAACTGCAAAATAGGGGGTTCTGGTCTGAGGATGTACTTTTGATAAGAAACTCGGAAGACATTTTGATTCACTCATCCCATATACTAATCTGGAAGTTGCAATCAGGATGATCAAGACAGTATTAGCAGTAGAGAACAGTGCAATGATCGCTAAGACCAAAAAGGCATTGCTTCCCCATACGGCAGCAGCCACATCTGCTAAAGGAGCTTTGGAAGCAGCTAATTGTTCCCAGCCCAGAATACTGATGGCAGAGAGTGCAACCAAAACATAAATGACTGTGGTGATAATAATAGAAAGTATCAATGCTTTAGGAATGATCTTCTTAGCATTCTTGGTTTCCTCAGAAAGCTTGACAATACTTTCAAAGCCGATAAAGGCAAAGAAGATCAAGGCAGCTGCAGATAATACACCTGAAGCTCCATCTACAGATTCAAGATAATTGACTTTGCCAATATATTTCAGTCCGAAAGCGATGATGGCTAATAATCCTCCAGTCTCAATGACTGTAAAAAAGATGTTCAACCAGGCAGACTGCTTGATGCCGATAAAATTGACGATCGAAAAGAGCAAAATCACTCCCAGAGTTATATAAACAATATGATTAAGATTAAGCAAAGAAGAGAAGTATCCCGAAAAACCCAAAGCTACAGCGGCTGCAGCGATCACTCCTGTAGCGATCACCAGATAACCAATCACAAAGGCGATCCTCCTGCCGAAAGATTTCAGAGCATAGTAATATTCCCCTGAATCCCTGGAAAACATGGAAGAAAGCTCAGCATAACTTAGACCAGTGAAAGCAGCGACCAAAGCAGCGATCAAGAAAGAAATCCAAACGGAATTTCCAGCCACACCAGCAGCTTTTCCTACTAACACGTATATTCCTGCTCCGAGGATTATTCCTACACCATAAACAGTAGTTGTGAATAATCCCAATTCTTTTTTCAGTCCGATATGTTGTGAATGTGTTTTGATGGGATGATTGCCTCTTTTTGCCATAACTGAATTATTCCTTAGTTATTTAAAAAGGTTTAGTGTCGTTGAGAAGTAATACTTATCTCTAAGTTGCCATTATTTAGTAGAAAAAAATATAAAATGATTCCACTCTGGAAAAAATATGGGTTCAATCAACAAATTGATCAGCGAACTGGAAGAGATCCTAGCTAGTATTGAAGAAAATAACCCAATCTATTCTGGTAAGCTGAGGAATAGTGCCCTTTTAGCACTCAATCAAGACGCCTTGAAACATTCCCATAAACTGGAACCAGATCAGCGCAAATGTCCATCGGAAGGTTTGTTGCAGGCCTGGGATTATGCTCTTGTCAGTTATCCGGTTAGGATTGATCAACACTACATACTTAACATTGCGGCCACCATCAACGGAGAATATGGCTATCGCGATAGTACTGCTTATTTGAGAGGAGGAAAAGAAGGGATAAGTGTCAGACCCCGTCCTGAAAAGATACTCGGACTGATGGAGACAATTATTGACCGTTTGAATTATTCCCCACATCACCCAGTCCACCGTGCAGTTGAATTTGGGATGTTCTTTTATTTCGTCCATCCTTTTGCAGACGGCAATGGCAGGACTTCCCGGTTGATGCAGAATCTCTACCTTCATAAAAACAACATACCTCCTCCGTTTCTGCATTATCGCAAAAGGGATGAGTTCATCACTTTAGTGGAAAAGGCCCATCATTCATACAAGCAGCGCGACCACCAAGATATGTTTGAAAACAAGAGCAAGGAAGAAAATGATTATATCGCCTTTATCATAGGAAAGATAGTCCAGAATACCAAAAGGCTTTCCAAGGACGTAGCAAAGCAAAAAAAGTACATTCTTCCTGTAAAGATAGAAGGTCCAGGAAGAAGGATTAACTGGATCAAATTATTCATCAAGCAGGCATTAAATGCTCAGGGAGCCGCGCACTTCCAGGTAAATGCTTCTGTCAAACGACAGGAGATCACTGTCATCACCGACAAGGATCCCAGTTCTTTGGTAAAGATTGTGGAGAACTATCGTTCTCGTCATCCTTATCTTAAAAAATATAAAATTCTGATTTAAACATCAACCATTTCTATTTCTATATTCAAACCTTCAGGTGTAGAATATTTCAAAGAAATCTTCTGACCTCCAGGTTTGATTGATTTTCTAAGAATATTTAAACATCAACCATCTCTGTTTCTATATTCAAACCTTCAGGTGTAGAATATTTCAAAGAAATCTTCTGACCTCCAGGTTTGATTGATTTTCTAAGAATATTTAAACATCAACCATCTCTATTTCTATATTGAGTCCCTCAGGAATAGGTACTCTCATCACTAATCTTAAAGTTCTCTCATCAGCACTCACATCAATCAATCTTTTATGAATCCTCATCTCATATCTTTCCCATGTAGCAGTTCCATTACCGCAGGGACTTTTTCTAGTCGTAACTTTAAGTTTCTTGGTCGGCAGAGGAATTGGTCCCCTAAATCCCACGCCAGTCTTGACAGCGATATCTTTAATACTACCGCAGATCTCGTTGATCTTGCTTATTTCTGTACTGGCTAATTTGATTCTTGCTCTTTGTGCCATATTAGTTTGCCATAATAAAACTGAGTTTATTATGAATATTTTCTGATAATGCCACTTATTTATAAATTATTCGCTTTCATCGAATAATTTAAGATTAGTCTGTAAGACTAATCTATAAATCATTCGTTTTGAACGAATAATTTAAGATAAAATTTTCTAAATTTTATCTATAAATTAATCGGTTCGTCCGATTAATTTGAGTTAACCTTCTTTCAAAGGTTAACTATAAAGTTTGTTATTTTTTCCAATCAACGATTCGACAAGAAAGCACAATCAGTTCTTTAAACATTTAAGAGAAAAATTGATAACAGTTAATTTCAAAAGAGAGAAGTTAATTTAAAAAAAATAAAAGTTTAGATCTGTTTCTTAACCAGATCAATACACATTCCAGCTGCCACAGTGGTTCCAGAATCCCTGATGGCGAATCTGCTCATCTGGGGGATCTCTTTCTGCTTTTCAATCACTAAAGGCTGTACAGGTTTGAGTCTACAAATAGCTACATCTCCATTCTTGATAAAGTCTGGATTTTCCTGCAGTGTTTCACCGTTTGCAGGGTTGATTTTCTTTGTTATTTCTGTTATATGGCATGCAACC
>JBDREV010000101.1:0-6679 GCA_043819375.1 Candidatus Woesearchaeota archaeon | reverse complement strand
TGCATCTCTCCTGTCTAATACAACCAGACCATAGACTTGCCTTTCCACAATCATCTCTTCCAGGATATCAGTAACAAAATTTTTGTCACAACGATAAATACGTACATTCAAGGGCAGTGGAGGCTCAACTGACCAAACCCTCAGATCCTGTTTTCCTTCCAGGGAAGCAAGATTGCCGGAAAACACAGCCAGACCATTGGTGGGAGTCTTATCTACAACCCGCAGATGCTGAATCATCCTTTCCAGAGCAGCCTGGACATTTTTTCTGGTAGAAGCAGATTTGATATTAGAAGCAGTGCCTTGTTCCTGGGCCAGATGATTGATGATCTTGGTCAGATCATAACCTGCGGGGATATATACAGAAACAAATTCAGTATGGGCAGCTTTATAGCTATTCAATTCTGCGATAAACCGCTTCAATTTGATCTTTTCAGCTAAAGCCAGTGACATTTTGAGTATGATAAAGAAGTAATTTATAAGGATTTTGCGAGTTTCTTTCTAATCTCTTCGGCCAGCCGCTGATAATCCATTTTTTGACAAGTATCCACCACAAGCAGTTCATACTTCATCCTCCTGGCTTCTTCCAGACATATTCCAAAGATTTCACACTGGAGGTTTTCTTCAACTTTCTTTTTGGAATAACCTCTCTTTTCCAATCTTTTCTTAAGCTTTTTCAGGTCAGAACATCTAGTAACTACACATAGATCAACATATTTTTTAGGTAGATGCTGGATCAAGTGGGAAGAGATAACCAGATTCTCTTTACTCCCGTTCAGAACTTTGACCACCTCTCGATTCAGCTTTTTGATATCAATCACCAAGCATTGTTTCTTGCGGTCATAACCCTCAGAAATATTTTCCAAAATCGGCTCCAAATCGAAGAAGTTGAATTTTAATTCTTTAGCTAATCTTTTACCGAGGGTAGTCTTGCCGCTTGCTGGCGTGCCGCTGATGATGATTGTTTTCATGGAGAAGGCTTTTTCTTTTTGGAATGGAAGCTATGATTATAAAATATCTTGGTGAAGTAATGCTTGCCGGCCAGGCTGTCGATGATCAGGATGGTGATGAAGAGGATCAGAGCATAACCTACCAAGATCAGGAAATCATCTAACATCACCGAAAATCCAGACTTGAAGAGGAAGACCTCCCTGACCAATTTCTCACTGATCACAAAAGGATTGTAGTGGACAACCTGACGGATGGCTGTGGGCATACTTTCTAAAGGAAGCACTACACCAGAAACAAACAACAGCAGGCTGCTGACGGAGATGGAAGCTAAAGTTCCAGTATCTTCGGAAATGAAGACATAGCCGATGAACATACCAATCAATGTGAATACTGAAGAAGAGATGAATAAGATCAAGACAGTCCAGGGCAGCTGAGAGAGGATATCATCAAGGAAAATAATCGAGATTCCGATCAAAATTGCAATCTGGATGAAGATGATCAAGCAGTTGGTGAGATAGGTAGAGACGATAAAAGTAGTCTTTCTCACCGGAACAATGAAGTTACGGAAATAAGCGGGGCTATGCTTGTCCATCATCACTAAAGTTGTTCCTAATAAGATTGAGATGAACATCACTACCAATACCAGTAAACTGGGGAACATATAATTAAGGTAGGTCTGTCCTACACTGACTTTTTCAATCTTGATACTGATTGGGGAAGCGATCACGGAAGCATCAGTGACCTTTTGACTGGAAAGTTCCTGCTGGATCTCATTAAGAGTCTTCTCCAGACTGTCCAGAGAAGCAATACCTTGGTTTAAGCTGGTGGTTACAGAAGAAAGTTTGTTGCCGCTGAGTGAAATTTTTTCAGAAGCAGAGGTAAGCTTAGTTTTAGTATTATTAAGATCTCTCTGCAGAGCAATCATCACTTCAGAAATATCATTTAAACTGCCTTTACCACTACCATTGACTAATTCCTGAAGATGATCCAGTTTAGTATCAGCACTGTTCAGATAGCTGTTGAGAGAAGACTTGTCGCTGCTATTGATGCTGGAAGAAGAGATTATTGTTTTAGCATCAGCAATTGATTTTAGGGCCAAGTTAATTTCTGAACTGGCATTATCTTTGAATTCACCCAAGGCCGAAGTCTGATAAGAGTTGTTGGGTGTCTTCAGATCAATAGTGTTAAGGTCTGAACCAGTGTTTTTTATCTCAGTGACCGCTTGACTGCTCTGGGTTCTGGTCTGCTGCACTTCCGGAAGCTTGAGATCGATCTTTGCTTTGGTATCCACCAACTTAGTGAGAACATCAGAAGCCAGCTGCTCGGAAATCTCTTCAGATTTGATATTAAACTTGTTATTCACTACACTGGTGATCATATACACCAAGTTGATCTTACTTTGGTCGATATAGAAAATAATCTCCTTAGGAGAATTATCTTCAATCTTGAATTCTTGGGGCAGGACTAGACAAGTGTGTACAAAGCCCAGCTTGATATCTTCGATACATTCTTTAGCCTGAGTGTATTTGATGATCTTGTAATTCTCTTGTTGGAGTGATTGGATGAATGTATCTGTTTCTGCATCATATTGGGGAGAATAGACTCCAATATTCAAGCCGGTCTGGGAGGTATTATATGAAAACCCAATCAGTAGGATCAAAATTAAGGGAGCGAGAATGATTACTAACGAAGAGCTTTTCGACCTGACTAACAGCTTCAGGTTCTTCTTTACTAAGTAATACGTTCTTTTAGTGTTCATCTTCTGCTTTTTTGGCTACTTCTTCAAAGACTTCCTTGAGTGAAGGTTTGTGGATATTGATATCATTCAAGATGATCTTCTCACGCTGGGCGAAATTCATCAATTGGCAGAGAACTTTCTGCAGTTCAGCAGAGTAAAGTAAGATCGAATCTCCCTGGTCAACAATCTTGCTCACTGGCATGTTCCTGGCTTCATCCAAAATCTGCTGATGGTAATCTCCGGCATTAAGGTGGATGGCACCATCTTTTTGGATATAAGGTCTTTTGATCTCTTCTAAAGTTCCCCAAGCCGCCACTCTCCGGTTATGGATCAAGGCAACCTTGTTGCAGATGCTTTCGATATCACTGAGTTGATGAGAAGCGATAATGACTGTAATGCCTTGCTTGTTGGCCTGCTGGATCAGGTAAAGAATCTCTTTCCTGAGCAGAGGATCAATGTTGGCAGTGGGTTCGTCAAGAAGCAGAATTTTGGGCTTATGGATCAAAGAGCAGGAAAGATCCAATCTCTTCTGCATACCTACTGAGGTCTGTTCAGCCAATTGATCCTGAGATTTTTCCAGCCTAGTAAATTCCAGCAGACTTTGGATATTCTGTTGGAGGGTCTTTTTTTCAATACCATAAAGATTTCCGAAATGGACCAAGTTTTCCTTGATGGTAAGTTTAGGATAAAAAGAAGCGAGCTGGGCAGCAAAACCAAATTTTCTCTTAACTTCATTAGCGTGTTGGTGGACAGACTTCTGCGGATCATTGGGATCCAGCTGATACATGATGCTGCCTTCGTCAGGCTGATAAAATCCAATGATCAGATTCAACAGAGTGGTCTTTCCTGAACCAGATTGTCCCAGAATACCAAAGATATCTCCTTCTTCAACAACAAAGCTGACCCTATCTAAAATAACTCTTTTACCAAATACCTTGGTCACCTCTTTCAGATTAAGTATCTCCACGTTAAAAAGAAAGTTTTTTTGTTTATAAACTTAATGATTAAAATCGTGGAGAGGGATAATATTTATATAGTATCGGTTGATTTTGGACAGAGATGAAACGGATTTTAGAGGTTTATGACAAGCATTACAAGAAGCTGATGATCATTCCGTTTGCCTTACTGATTTTGGCCTTTCTGGTGATCGGTTTTACATATTATAGTACTGGTGATTTTGTCAATAAAGGTGTCAGCCTGAAAGGCGGTGCAACAGTCACGATTTACCAACCTCTCAACGCACTAGATCTAGAGAATTATCTCAAGGAACAATTCCCCCAGGCAGATATTTCTGTACGCAGCCTGACTTCTGCCGGACAGGTCATTGCTGTGGCAGTGGATTCTGATGCTCAGGAGAACCAGGAGATTAAGGCCTTAACTACAACCATTGAAGCTAAGCTTGGCTTATCTAACGAAGATTATGATGTGGAAGTGATGGGCAGTTCTTTGGGAAATAGCTTTTTCAAACAGACAATCTATGCTTTGCTGATCGCTTTCCTGTTGATGGGTATAGTTGTATTCATCACTTTTCGTACCTTTGCTCCCAGTCTGGCAGTGATGCTGGCAGCTTTCTCTGATATTGTAGTCACTTTGGCAATCTTCAATCTGACCGGGATGAAACTAGGGACAGCCGGGATTGCCGCTTTCCTGATGCTGATAGGTTATTCTGTGGATACAGACATGCTGTTGAGTACCAGAGTAATAAAAAGAACAGAAGGCACTTTGATGGAGCGGATCTTAGGAGCGGTCAAGACCGGAATGATCATGACCTGCACAACTTTAGTTGCAGTAATTGTGGGCCTAATTTTTGTCAAGAGTGAAGTGATCAAACAGATCATGTTCATCTTGTTGATTGGATTATTAGTGGATATGGTCATGACTTGGATCCAGAATGTGGGCCTGCTGAGATTATATTTAGAGAAGAAGAAAAAATGAAACTGAAAAAGATTTTTACAAATTGGAGGGTAGTCTTCTTATTAGTACTTCTTTTCTTTGCACTAATCACAATCAAGCCCAGTCCCTGGGCAGAAGGATTGACTATCCGCAGTGTAGAAGCCAATTCTTCAGCTTCTTTGGCAGGAATAGAGAATCCTAATCCTAAGTGGACACCTTTGGCTAAAGAACGGGTCCTGTCTATCAATGGACAACCGCTCAATTCAATTGTAGAATATTATACTTATCTAACTACTTTAGAAGAGAATCGCACTGTACATCTGGAGACCACTAAACAGATCTATAGTCTCACCACCAGAAAAGACAGCAGCGGAGAAATTGATCTTGGTTTGAAAGTCTCTTCTACACCCAAATCAAATCTACGAAAAGGTTTGGATCTGGAAGGTGGAACAAGAGTATTGTTAAAACCTGCCGAGCAAGTTTCTGAAGAAGATTTGGATATCATCATCTCTAATCTTCAAGAAAGATTGAATGTCTATGGATTAGGAGATGTAGTAGTAAGATCAGCTACTGACCTGTCTGGTGATAAATTTATCCTGATTGAGATTGCTGGAGTAACTGAAGAGGAAGTCAAAGATCTATTGGCCAGACAAGGAAAATTTGAAGCCAAGATCGGCAATGATACTGTCTTTTTGGGAGGAAAGAAGGATATTACTTATGTCTGTAGAAGTGCGGACTGTTCCGGGCTTGATCCCAGAACTGGCTGCAGCAAGGTGGGGGATGGTTGGGCCTGCGGTTTTTTCTTCGGCATCACACTCAGCCCAGCAGCAGCCCAACAACAGGCAGATCTCACCAACAAGCTGGATGTTGTTTCTGAAGATGGTGATGCTTATCTGAGCCAAGATCTGATTCTTTACCTTGATGATAAAGAAGTTGATACGTTAAGGATCGGAGCTGAATTGAAAGGCAGGCCTACCACAGATATTCAGATTTCAGGCAGCGGCACAGGTAAGACTCAGGCAGAAGCAGCCCTTAATGCGCTCAGCAATATGAAGCGTCTGCAGACAATCATCATCACCGGCTCACTGCCGGTAAAACTAGATGTTGTCAAGATGGATACAATCTCTCCTTTACTAGGAAAAGAGTTTGTGAATAATGCTTTTCTAGTCGGATTTCTAGCCTTACTGGCTGTGGCAATAGTTGTCTCTTTAGCTTATCGAAAAGTTAAAGTTGTTCTGCCGATGGTTCTTACTTTAATCTCAGAAGTAGTTTTGATCTTAGGGTTTGCCGCTTTGGTCGGCTGGAATCTTGATCTGGCTTCTATCGCCGGAATCATTATTATGGTGGGAACTGGTGTAGATCATCTAATCATTATCACTGACGAGACCCTTAAAGGGAAGTATACTTATGATTGGAAAGAAAAGATCAAGAAAGCCATGTTTATCGTCATCGCTGCTTACTTTACCAGTTTGGTGGGAATGCTGCCCTTGTGGTTTGCCGGCGCGGGATTATTGAAAGGATTTGCTTTCACCACTATTGTCGGAATGTCTTTTGGAGTATTGATTGCCCGGCCCGCCTATGCAGCGATCGTCGAGATCATCTTGAAAGAATGAAAGACAAGTCCTTATCTGCACAGAAAGCAGCTATCCTTTTGATGGTTTTCTGTACTATATTTACTTCTTTGGGGCAGATCCTCTGGAAGTATGGTTTGAAGAACATTGATTTTAAAACTCCGCTGACTCTTTTCAATATTCCATTCATTTTTGGTTTTGTGGCTTACGGAATTGGAGCGTTATTGATGATTGCGGCTTTCCGGAAAGGAGAGTTGAGCATCCTCTATCCGATTGTGGCCACCAGTTATGTCTGGGTAAGCCTGATCTCTCCAATAATTTTCCCTACTGATTTCATGAACCTCTGGAAATGGTTGGGAGTGATTATGATTTTGTTGGCAGTGACTCTTTTAGGAATGGGAAGCAGCCAGAAGGTGACCAAGAATGGTTAATCTTTTTTCTGTCATCTTGGTTTTGATCGGAACAGTGATTGGAGCAGTGGGGGCTTTAGTGATCAAGAAAGGGACTAACAGATATTCTTTTAAAAAAT
>JBDREV010000100.1:0-5487 GCA_043819375.1 Candidatus Woesearchaeota archaeon | reverse complement strand
GAGTGTACTAGAACTAGATCTAAAAACATTGAAGCTGCCAGGAAAAGAGACGTTTGGATTAAGAGTAAAGCTTAAAGGTTATCTGAATGAATTATATAAGAAATAAGCTTTGGCCATTTATCACCACCCAATCATTTTCTTTTTATCATCTATTAGTATATTATTGTATTGTCAACCTAATCTATTTTTATCTACTTATCAGAACTAAAATTTATAGATAAGAGAGACTGGCTTGACCACTTTCTTTCCTTCCACTTCTTCAAGACAATAATCTTTAGTTTTAGCTACATCGCATTCTTCTTCATTGATGGGCAGACCATTCTCATCATCAACATAGATTCCTTGTGTGGGAAAGGGAGCAGCGGGTGTTTTTTTAGTTATGTCAAAATTCTTCCTGAACTCTTCTCCTTCAGCAATCTGATCAGCAATCTTCCCCCAAATCTTAGCAGCATCAGAACCCAACAATTTGATGCTACGGTTTCTGGTGTAACCTTTGGGATGTCCTTTGTACTCACCGATCCAGACTGCTCCAGAATAAAGATCAGATAATTCCTGTCCAACTGAACCTACAAACCAGCCATTAGTATAATTATTGGTGGTTCCGGTCTTGCCAGCAGTCCAGACATTATAATCTTTCCCGTCAATGGTAATATTGACTGTACCTTTGGGAATCTCCTGCACCTCACCATCCTTGCCTATCCTGTAATAAACTCTGTTCAAAAAAGGAGCAGTGCCATGAGTAGTGACATTATGCAAAGTCTGGGCCAGAGAATAAGAAACCTTAGGATCAATGTTAATCTTTAGAAATTGTGGCTTAGTCTGGTAAAGAACTTTTCCTTTTCTGTCCTCGATACGTTCCACAATGAACGGGAAAGGAATCTCTCCCTTAAACAAACCAGTGTAAGCAGAAGCCATCACAATCGGTATCTGCGGAGCAGTGCCTAAAACTACATTTGGGTAAAGATAATTCTTACCGATCTCAATTCCCAGCTCTCCTGCTCTCTTCTCAATGTATCTGAGCATTATAGTCATCCTCGCTTCCGGATGCTGGACCACATAATCTAAGGTGAACTTTTCTGGTGTTTGGTAATTACTTACTAACTTAGTTAGATCATCAATTACTTGCGCAGGACAGCTTTCCCCCAGCAGAATCTTTTCCAACCTGAATTTTCGTTCAAATGTTTTCGACCTGCGTTCCGGATCACTGAAGTCCAGCATCTGATCGAATAATCCAGATTCAAGCTGTTTTAATCCTTCAGGAGAATCAGGTGCAAAAATAAGTGCGTAACCTTTCTTTATTACTTTCTCTCCGCTTGCCAATTTTTCTTCCCACTCTTTTTCTTTCACAGAGAAATTTTTTAGATACTCTGAGATTGAATTTCGGTCATCATGTTGAATGGCAGTGCTTAACTTCTGCAATATGTTTTCTAGGTCCTGCCGTTTCGCTCGGTAATTGGTCCAATTGTTATTTCCCAATCTAGCCAGAGCCGCATCTCTTTGTCCTGCTCTGGCCTTCTCCAAGACAGTTTTCCTTTTTTCATAGTTATAACCATAATCCAACTGTGTAGCGGCGTTCTTGTTCAAACTGCTGTTTTGAGTATTGTTTATGTATTGTCCTTTGGCCCAATTGAATTTGATCCAGTCTTCTAGTGGGGCAAACAGGATTCCTTCCTGGTCACGGATCCTTTTGAAATAAGCATCTTCATGCCATCTTTCTGTTTCCGGCTCATTTTCTTGACGATCAAAGCCCACCAATTTAGCCATCTCAGTGAATTTCTCAGCACTGAGTTTGTTATACAATTGATAGATCAAATCAATATGGGGAATGTTCTTTGATTTTACCAACGCTTTCCATAAAGTCAATTCATTTTCATCGCTCTTGCTGTAATTATTGACGGAAAAAATCTTCTGCCGATCCAGCCAGAAAGAATAAGGTCCATTCCACAGCTTATCTTCAAGATTGACACCCATCTCCAAAGCAATCCAATCAATGATGGGCTTCATCGCACTTCCCGGCTGTCTTTTGCCATCAAAAATATAATTAAAATCATGGTTGTCATAACTTCCCAATAAAGTGACAATTCTTCCTTCTTTGTCTAAAAAGACACTGGCCAGTTCAAAGTTTGGCCATTGCTCAATATCTAGTAGAGGATTCTTGCTTTCACTAAATCCTTTCACACTGTAGTAGATGACTTCCCCTTTCTTGAATTTTCTTAAGAAACTGTCCAGATCTGCCTGTGTGATTTTGATATTATATGTGCGGCCCAGTCTTCCTTCTTTATCCAGCTTGACAATTCTCTTTAAAGCTTCTTCATCAATCAATCCACCGTCCAGCTGGATCTGGTTGTCTCCAATCTCTTCGATTTTTCCGAGATAGAAGGCTCCTTGTTCCGGCTTCTCCGGTTTTCTGGCTTTAAATTCAGCAGACAGTTTCTTATACCCTCCCAGCTGCAATCCAAACTCGGTAGCTGTCTGACGCAGCGAATACTCAGCTGCTTTCTGCACAGCACGATCAATTGTAGTGATAATTCGTAATCCTGCAGTCCCAATGCTTCCCGGATCAATTCCTTCATCTCTCAGTTTTTTGTTTAATTCTTCATTTCCTTCAATCTCTCGCCTAACTAAATCAGCCAAAGTGTTGGTGCTGAAAGTGAACTCACCTTTGTTAAAGGGGATACCTTCTTTCTTAACTTGAGCAATCAATTGATTATACTTTTCGATAATCTGCTTTTTCTCTGTTTCCTCTGCCGTCTTCAAGGCTTCGATCTTTTTGTTTTTCAAGACGTAAACTGTTCTATCCACACCTTTACGAATAGCTCTCTTTCTGCCGTTTCCGCTGTGTCGATATGGATCATAACCCTTAGGTCCTTTGACCTGAGCCACGATGAAAGCGCATTCAATCTCGTTCAGATCCTTGACATCTTTATTGAAATAATAATGGGCCGCATTGCCAATACCCACAGCATTGCCGATTACGTGAAATTGATTCAAATAAAATTCCAGAATCTCTTCCTTGGAATAATTCTGCTCTAATTTAAGGGCATAGACTGCTTCTTCGATCTTTCCCTGCAGGCTGGAAGCCTTGTTCTGGAAAAAAGATTTGAAAAGATTCTCTGCAGTCTGCTGGGTAATTGAACTTCCACCTTCTTTGCTGGTCCGGGTGACATAACGGCGATAGAACGCTCTGGTCAGACCCTTAAAGTTGAAGCCGGAATGTTTAAAGAAACGATCATCCTCACTAGCCACTAAACTATCAATGCAATGTCTAGGGATGGAATCATCAGCCTTGTCTTTAGGATGAATCTGGATATACTTGCGATGGGTAGTGTCATCACCATCCCCCGCAAGAGAACTGATCTTATGTCTTCCGTCACTAAAAAAAACCTCTGTATCCTGGTGAAGCAGTTTTTTGATGTTTTTTCTTTGTATTTCATCTCCAATCCGGGCCGAGATAGTCTTGTATTTGTAACCGCCATAAGAAGCTGCTGCTATTGTTCCTGCCAAGGCTACGCCCGCGCCAGTTAAAGTAGTCCATTTGAGAAATTTTCTGAGTTTGGATCTCTTCTTAGGCTTCTGCTCTGTATCTCTTTCTTTCTTTTCTTTATTTTTTCTGCTGAACAAACCCATACAATTTCAATTTTAGGGATTCTATATAAATTTTACTACTATTTAGTGCTAATTTTGATTGAGAGATTAGTTAATCATGCTTCTAGTCCATCCAAAAATTTGAGAAAAATGGGGACGTGGGGATTTGAACCCCAATCCCAAGGTAGCTTCCATGGATTTGTCATTGTCTTTCGACTCAATGCTCCATGACTGGAGCCTAGTGTTCTACCAGGTTATACTACGCCCCCAACTAACAAACTTGAAATGACACTTTTTTATTAATCTTTTTGTTATTTCAAGTTATATTTTTAAAAAAACTAAACTATCTCAGTTAGATGATTGAAATTGACGGCAGCCAGGGGGAAGGTGGAGGACAGATTGCTAGGACTGCCATGGCCCTTTCCTGCCTGACCAGAAAAGAGTTTAAAATTATTAAAATCAGAGCTGGACGCCCACAACCAGGACTAAAAGCGCAACATCTGGAGGCGATCAAAGCCTTAAAACAAATCTGTAATGCTGAAACAAATTCAGTAGAGATCGGCTCTACAGACTTAACTTTTAAACCGGGAAAGATCAACAAAGGTGCTTTTGAGATAGACATTGGCACTGCTGGATCCATCACCTTATTGCTGCAGGCCCTATTACTCCCGTGTATGTTTGCTCCAGGTAAAGTTACTTTGAAGATAAGAGGTGGCACTAGTGGAAAATGGCAGGCATCGGTGGATTACCTACAGAATATCCTCCTGCCGCACCTAAGGAGATTCGTAGAAAATATTAATCTAAAAATACTGAAAAGAGGATATTATCCAAAGGGTGGAGGAGAGATAATTTTAGAGATCTCACCTAAGATAAAATTAAAAGATTTTGCTAATTTTGATGAATTTTGGACTAGATTGAAAGAGGAGACAATCAAGATAGATCTCGTTGAACAAGGAGACTTAGAACAGGTAAAGGGTGTTGTCAATTGCTCTAACCAACTAGAAAAAGGAAGAGTAGCAGAAAGAATAAAACAGGGTGCAGAGACAGAATTGAAAAGGTTAGGCTGTCCGGTAAATATTCGGATGGAATATGTAGAAAGCTTAAGTCCTGGGGGAGAGCTAGTCTTGTGGACAGTATTCTCCAACTTGGAAGAAGTTGATCTTAATAATCCAATAATCTTGGGGGGAGATGCCCTGGCAGAGAAAGGAAAAAGCGCTGAAGAAGTGGGTAAAGAAGCTGCTTTAGAAGTGATGAAAGAGATTGAATCAAGAGGTTGTGTGGATAAGCATCTAAGTGACCAATTGTTAGTTTTCATAGGTTTGTTGCCTGGCAGCAAAGTCAAAGTTTCTGAAATGACCAGTCATTGTCAGACAAATATGGAAGTGATTGAGAAGTTTTTGGAAGTTAAATTTAAGATGGAAGATAACTTGATCAATGTTTTAGAAAGGGCACAATTCAAAAAGTGAGTGATTATATAAATAAGTAGACAATCCTCTTAATGTGTCACGACACAACAAAAAGAGGTGATTGTCCAATGACTGAAATACAACTGAATTTTAATAATCTTTCTGAATCTGAAGCGTTATTTGGCTTATTTCCGGCTTCTGACAAATATGAGTTTACTGCCAAGAAAGTGTTTCGTTTGAAACACCATATCTTCTGTTCCTGTGGAACAGAGATGGTGCATAATGGTTTTGATTATGCACGAAAGAAAGGGTTTGGCAAAGTAAAAATCGGTAAACAGATCTGCCCTAATTGCGAGAAGCAGCATCACGAGGATAAAAGCTTCTGGAAGAAGCTTCTTTCCCAGTGGAAAGAAATGATCACAAACATCATCTTAACCTTACGTGACGCAGATGTCTCCTGGGACATAGTCTCTAAAATCATGAAGTTTATCATTCC